>CAIQIL010000374.1 GCA_903871865.1 uncultured Burkholderiales bacterium | reverse complement strand
GTTGGCATTGAAGAAGCCACCGCCGTTGGTGCCCAGCATCTTGATGGCTTCTTGGGAGGCCACCGGGCCCATGGCCAGGGTCTGCGGGGCCTCCAGGGCGTGCACGTCCAGGTAGGGGCTGAAGTTCTGCACCGTGCCTTGCTGCACCAGGAAGAGGGCCAGCACCAGGGACAGGGGCAGCAAGATCCACAGCGTGGCGCGCGTCAGGTCCACCCAGGCGTTGCCAATGCCTTGCGCGCTGTGCCGCACGAAGCCGCGGATGAGGGCCACCACCACCACGATGCCCGTGGCCGCCGACAGGAAGTTCTGCACGGCCAGGCCCAGCATCTGCGTGAGGTAGCCCATGGTGGCTTCTCCGCCATAGCCTTGCCAGTTGGTGTTGCTCACGAAACTGATGGCCGTGTTGAAGGCCGAGTCGGGTGAGACATTGCCCATGCCTTGCGGATTGAGCGGCAGCCACAGCTGCAGGCGCTGCAGGGCATAAACCATCAGGACGCCCAAGGCATTGAACAGCAGCAGGGCCAGGGCGTATTGGCGCCAGCCCATCTCGGTGTCGGTGCGCACGCCGCAGAGGCGGCACAGCCAGGCTTCCGCGCGCAGCAGCCACGCCACGCGGCCTTCCATCACCGCGACGATGGCGCGGCCCAGGGGGTAAGACAGCGCCAGCAGGATGGCGCTGAAAACGGCCAGCAAAGTCCAGGCTTGGGTGCTCATGAGAAATCCTCCGGGTTCAGCAAAGCAGCCAGCAGGTAAGCCAACAGGCCCACCGCCAGGACGCTGCACAGCACATACAGCCAGCTCATGGTGCGTCTCCCTTCAGGCGGGCACAGCCCAGGGCCATGCCCACCATCAGCAGCCAGAACGCCGCACCGAGGGCGACATACAGGACGTCCATCGCGTATCTCCTTGTTCAACATGTGGCAAATCGTAGGAATCGCGGCATCAAGGCGTGGCCAAGTTTTGCCGCCGTGACATCAAGAAAGCATCAAGAGCCAGGTGGGCATGTGGCATGGGTGCGGCCTTGATGCGGCCTTGATGCCGGCTTGCTGGATCTCTACGCCGCCTTGGCACCCCGAGGCCTAAATTGGTGAGCGTCAAGACCAAGACACGGCCTTCGTTGCCGTGTGAAGCTGATGAGACCCGTTGCCTTGCTCCAGCACGACGCCACCCAGCGTCCAGGCTTCCTGCTCGACTTCCTCCATGACCTGGGCGTGCCGACGGTCATCCTCTCGCCCGATGAGGGCGACGCTGTGCCGAGGGATGCCGCCGACTTCAGCGGCATCGCACTGTTGGGCAGCGAACACAGCGTCAACGAGCCCCTGGGCTGGATCCACGATGAGTGCAGCCTGGTCCTCGATGCGATGGCTGGCAACATCCCCGTGCTGGGGCATTGCTTTGGCGCACAACTGATGGCCCGCGCCCTTGGCGCCCCGGTGCGACGCCATGCCTGCCCTGACATCGGCTGGCGCAGCCTCAAGGCGACGCCCCACGCCCAGGACCTGTTCGGTGCAGGCCATGACATCGTGGCGTTCAACTGGCACCACGAGACCTTTGGCATCCCGGCCGGTGCGCAGCGCACCTTGTTTGGCACGCACTGCCTCAACAAGGGCTTTCGCATCGGGCCGCACCTGGCATTCCAGTGCCACTTCGAGGTCACGCCCGAGATCATCCAAGCGTGGTGCCAACGGGGGCAAGCCGAACTGGACCGCGTCGCGGGCCCGTCGGTGCAACAGGCCGATGACATCCTCGCGCGCATGGGCACCGAACTGCCCCGGCTGCGCGCGTCGGCGGTGCGCGTGTACCGGCACTGGGCTGCACAGCTGCCGGGCGTCCGAGGCCTCCGGGACATTCGGGGCATCCAGGGCAATTTTTGATGCCATCTTGATGCGCTTGGCGCGACACTCACGGCCATGACGTCGTCTGTCCACCTGAACCCGCCGGGCGCGCGCCCCGACCCCGACGCCCTGCTGCAGCAGATGCAGCAAGACGAGGCCCGTGCGCGCCGGGGGCGCTTGAAGATCTTCTTTGGCGCCTCCGCCGGCGTGGGCAAAACCTGGGCCATGCTGGCCGCCGCCCGTGCCCTGCAAGGCAGCGGCGTGCCGATGGTGGTGGGCCTGGTGGAGACCCACGGCCGCCAGGACACCGAGCGCATGGCAGAGGGGCTGCCACGCCTGCCGCTCAAGGCCGTACCGCACCGCGGCAAGACGCTGCAGGAATTCGACATCGACGCGGCGCTGACCTTTGCGGCCGGACAAGACAAGCCTCTGGTGCTGCTCGACGAGCTGGCGCACAGCAATGCGCCTGGCTCGCGCCACCCCAAGCGATGGCAGGACGTGCAAGAGCTGCTGGACGCCGGGGTGGACGTGTGGTCCACCATGAACGTGCAGCACCTGGAGAGCCTCAACGACATCGTCAGCGGCATCACGGGCATCCGCGTCTGGGAGACGGTGCCTGACAAGCTGTTTGACGAGGCCGACGAGGTCGTCGTGGTGGACCTGCCGCCCGACGAGTTGCTGGGGCGCCTGAAGGCCGGCAAGGTGTACGTGCCCGAGCAAGCCGAGCGCGCAGCCGCAGGCTTCTTCCGCAAGGGCAACCTGCTGGCCTTGCGGGAGCTGGCCTTGCGGCGCACCGCCGACCGCGTCGATGGCGAGGTGTTGGCCTACCGCCGCCGCGCCGCTGTCAGCCCCGTGTGGCCCAACCGCGAAGCCCTGCTGGCCTGCATTGGCGATGGCGACAGCGCTGAGAAGGTGGTGCGCAGCTGTGCCCGTCTGGCCGCGCAGCTGGACGTGTCCTGGCATGCGGTGCACATCGAGTCGCCCGTGTCAGAGCGGATTTCGCCGCAGCGCCAGGCACGCACAGAGCGCTCGCTCAAGCTGGCGGAGCAGCTCGGCGCCACGATCGCCGTGCAGCCCGGCGCCAATGCCGCCCAGGCCCTGGTGCGCTATGCCCGCGAGCACAACCTGTCTCGCCTGGTGATGGGGCGCCACGAGAGGCGCTGGCCCTGGCAGGCAGCCTTGTCAGACCGCATTGCCGCGATGGCCGACGACCTGGACGTGTTGCAGGTGTCCTTGCCATTGGGCATGCGGCAGGCCGGGCCTGAGCCGGTTCGCGCCACGCAGCTGCCAAGCGAGGGCTTGGCGCACGGTCGCCGCGCTTGGGCTTGGCAAGGCCATGTGGCGGCGGTGGCGGCTTGCGCTGTCACGGCGCTGGTGTCAACGCCCTTGCTCAAGGTGCTGGAGCTGTCCAACATCGTCATGCTGTTCCTGCTGACGGTGGTCGGGGTGGGCTTGAAGTTCGGGCGCGGGCCCGCTGTGCTGGCCGCCTTCGTCGGTGTGGGCTTGTTCGATTTTTTCTTCGTATCGCCGCGGTTTTCGTTCGCGGTCAGCGACGTCCAGTACCTGGTCACTTTCGCCGTGATGCTGGCCGTTGCCCTGACCATCGGGCAGCTCACCGCCGTGCTCAAGGTGCAGGCCGAGGCCGCCACGCGCCGAGAGCACCGGGTGCGCAGCCTCTACGACATGTCGCGCGACTTGTCCTCCGCCCTGATGGCCGAGCAGGTGGCCGAGGTGGGGCAGCGCTTCCTGACGGCCGAGTTCGGCGCCAAGGGTGCCTTGCTGGTGGCCGACGATTCGGGCCACTTGCACGCCATGGCTGGCGGCACCGCACAGACCGACATGGCCGTGGCGCAATGGGCCTTCAGCAAGAGCGCCGTGGCCGGCCGAGGCACCGACACCTTGGCGGCCAGCCCCTGCCTGGTGCTGCCCTTGCGCGCCCCCATGCGCGCCCGTGGCGTGTTGGTGGTCGAGCCCCCGACCGATGCGGCCTGGGGCACACCACAGCAGCGCCTGCTGGAGACCTGCGCCTCGCTGCTGGCCATCTCGCTGGAGCGCATCCACTACATCGAGGTGGCCCAGGCCAGCACGGTGCAGATCGAGTCCGAGCGTTTGCGCAACTCCCTGCTGTCGGCCATCTCCCACGACCTGCGCACGCCGCTGGCCGGTCTGGTGGGCCTGGCCGACACCCTGGAGCTGACCCGGCCTGAGCCCTCGGCGCAGCAGCGCGACATCGCGCAGGCCATGCGCCAGTCCGCACTGCGCATGGGGGCGCTGGTCAACAACCTGCTGGACATGGCCCGGCTGGAGGCCGGGGCCGTGCAGCTCAACCGGCAGTGGCAGCCGCTGGAAGAGGTGGTGGGCAGCGCCCTGGCCGCCTGCCAGCCAGGCTTGGAAGGCCGCGCTGTGAGCGTGGCCCTGGCCGATGACTTGCCCCTGTTGCACCTGGACGCGGTGCTCATCGAGCGGGTGCTGGTGAACCTGCTGGAAAACGCCGTCAAGTACACCCCGCCGGGCAGCGCCATCGACCTCCAGGCGGGCAGCCACAGCGGTGTCGTGGTGCTGACGGTGGACGACCACGGTCCTGGCTTGCCCGCCGGGCGCGAAGAGGCCATCTTCGAGAAATTCGAGCGCGGCGCCCGTGAAAGCGCCCTTCCTGGCGTGGGCCTGGGGCTGGCCATCTGCCGGGCCATCGTGCAGGCCCATGGCGGGCGCATCCGTGGCGAGACGCGCGACGACGGCGGCGCACGCTTCACCATCGTGCTGCCCATGGGCCAGCCGCCGCTGGACGACGGCACGCAGACCCACGCGAATTCCAACCCCTGAGCGACCCGATCGACACCATGAGTGACCTGCACCCCCGCACCCTGATCATCGAAGACGACGCCACCATCCGGCACTTCGTGCGCTTGACGCTGGCGTCCGAAGGCCACGAGGTGTTCGAGGCCGATGGTGTCCAGCGCGGCCTGATCGAGGCGGGCACGCGCCGACCCGACGTCATCGTGCTCGACCTGGGCCTGCCCGATGGCGATGGCGTGGCGCTGATCCGCGAGCTGCGCACCTGGTCCAAGGTGCCGGTGGTGGTGCTCTCGGCCCGCAGCGCCGAGGCCGACAAGATCGCTGCGCTGGACGCCGGCGCCGACGACTACCTCGTCAAGCCCTTTGGTGCGGGCGAGCTCATGGCCCGCATGCGCGCCCAGTTGCGCCGCCACCTGCACCAGACGCCCAGTGGCGACAGCGTGATCCGGTTTGGCGACGTCGAGGTGGACCTGATCAAGCGCAGCGTGAGCCGCGCGGGCGAGGCCTTGCACCTCACGCCCATCGAGTACAAATTGCTGGTCAGCCTGGCCAGCCAGCCAGACCGCGTCATCACCCACAGCCAGTTGCTGAAGACTGTCTGGGGCCCCGGCCACGGGGAGGACACCCACTACGTGCGCGTGCACATGGCGAACTTGCGCAAGAAGGTGGAGTCCTCACCCTCGATGCCCAAACACCTGCTGACCGAAGCCGGCGTGGGCTACCGCTTCGTGCTGGCCTGATGTCATTTACCTGGCCATGGATGGCGCGCGGTCATTGTTCAACTTGAAAACCGCGACCATCTGCGCCAGTTGCGCGGCTTGCACCTTCAAGCTCTCTGCCGCAGCTGCGCTTTCTTCGACGAGCGCAGCGTTCTGCTGGGTCACCTGGTCGAGCTGCTGAACCGCGTCACCGATCTGGCCGATGCCCGTGCTTTGTTCCGCGCTGGAAGCACTGATCTCGCCGATGAGGTCGTTGACGCGAGAAACCTCGCTCACGATGTTGGCCATGGACTGGCCGGCACGGCCCACCAACTGGGTCCCACTCTCGACCTTCTCGACGCTGGTGCCGATGAGCGACTTGATTTCCTTGGCGGCCTGCGCTGAGCGCTGGGCCAGCGCGCGAACCTCCGAAGCCACGACAGCGAACCCCCGGCCTTGCTCGCCGGCACGGGCTGCTTCCACCGCTGCATTCAGCGCGAGGATGTTCGTCTGGAAGGCGATGGCATCGATGACACCAATGATGTCGACGACCTTGCGCGACGACTGCGAGATTTCTTCCATCGTCGACACCACCTGATCGACGACGCGACCGCCATCCGCAGCGGCGTCTGAGGCCTTGCTGGCGATCTGCGTTGCCGCGCGCGCCGTGTCGGCGTTCTGCTTCACCGTTGCCGTCAACTCCTCCATCGAGGCTGCGGTCTGCTCCAGGTTGCTCGCCTGTTCCTCGGTGCGTTGGCTCAGGTCGGCGTTGCCGACAGCGATCTGGCTTGAGCCCGTGGCAATGGAGTCCGAGCTGTTGCGCACGTTGGCGACGATGCTGACCAAACTGGCGTTCATCTTGCCGAGCGCACGCAGCAACTGGCCCGTTTCATCGACGGCCACCGAGGCCGGCTCCGACGTCAGGTCACCGCTCGCAACGGTCTCGGCGACAGCCAGCGCGCGCGCCAAAGGCCTCGTGATCGATCGGCTGATCAGCCAGGCAAGCCATGCGCCCACCAGGACCGCCGCCGCGAGCAGGCCGACGATCGCGATGCGCGCGCTGTCATACGTCGCCTGCGATTGCCGATAGGCGATGTCTCCGCCCTTGGTCTGGTAGTCCAGGCCGGCCTCGAGCGCCACCAGCGCTGCATTGAACGTTTTCGAGGAATCGCCCTTGTAGATGGCCAGGGCCTTGTCCTTCCAGTCGGCGTCGGTGCGCGGGATCGCGAGCACAGTCGCCAAGCTGGCGTAGTAGGCCTCCTGGGCTGCCTCGACGTTCTTGGCCAGCTTTTGCTCATCGCGCTCGGTGATGGTCGCGATGTACCGTTTCCAGTCCTTGGCCGCCTGTTGCTTCGCTTCGTCGATGCGCTTGATCTGCGCGCTGACCTCCTCGGGCTGGTCAGACAGGACCAACCTCGCCTCGGCGCGTCGAATGATCGACTGGTCGATGCTGTACGCACACAGTGCGCGCACCGCCACCAACCAGTTCGTCGCCAAGTCCGTCGTGTTGCCGTTGACTTTGGCCAACTGGCTGATGGAGAAGCTGCCAACGGCGACAGAGAGTGTCAGCACCGCCGCGAATCCGACGATGAGGCGCGGGCCAATCTTGAGGCGAGTGAGCAGTTGCATCGGGAAAATCTGGTCGATGAGGGGGGGCGTCCAGCGCGCGCTGAGCCTTCGCCGCCACACATTGCCTCGGATGGCTGGCGGGAAGCGTGGGCAGCTTGCTGCACACAGAGCGCGAAAACGAGCCTTCGCAAGTCCCGGAGTCGGACGTGCACACTTCATTTCGGAGGGAATCCAGCAAACTGAAGGGGCTTTGACGCAGCGAACGCCTGCCCGAGGCCAAACCGGTCGTCCGCTGAGCGACAGAGCAAGCACCGGCTTGCGGGCGCCCAAGTCGCCGCGGGTGATGTCAGGGTTGGGGCGGGTGCTGAAAGTCGTTGAGCGAAGGCCGAACAACTGCCATCAGCCCATGGCAACCCTTGCGCGATGAACGATGGCCATGCAGCGCGAGTGGACTGCCATGGCACCGCGCCGAATGGCCTCTGCCGCTGCATCTGCGGTCGTCCGAAAGCCGCCCGTACATGTCTGAGCCGACGGCAAGCGGACTTCCATGCTTCTCAACCAGGTCCTCTAGCCCTTCAAAGGGGCCAATCCAGGATGCCTGCCAGGAGGCTGTCAAGCTTGCCCGCAGGCGGCCCAGTAAGATCCGGTCCCTATGCCCGATACCAGCCCGCACACCTCCCCCGAAGCCGCACCTGTCGAAACCCGTGAGGCCATCCATGAAGCCCGCTTGTGGGTCGACCATGGCTGGACAGCCCGCGTGATCAAGAACGAAGATGACGACGGCTGGGCGGTCGAGATGCTGCTGGACGGCCAGGCCGAGCCGGCCCTGGTCGGCCCCTGGACCATGGGGCGCGACAAGAAGAATC
>CAIQIL010000373.1 GCA_903871865.1 uncultured Burkholderiales bacterium | reverse complement strand
CCAGGTGGCCAGGCGCCGTGTCGCATCGTGCAATTCCAGCGTGCCCACGCCCGCATGGTCGTGGTGGCGCAAGCTCAGGCCAGCGCTCAAGGGCCAGGCCTGCCAGGCGGTGCTTTGCGTGCCGTTGCCGGCGCTTGGTGCGACTTGGCTGTCAGATCGGCTCATCAGCCGTTGGTCGGTCAGCACCAGCGCCGAGGCGTGGAAACAAAGCCGAGCGTCCAGGTCAACCTCCAGGCGACTCAAAACGTTCTCACCAGGGGCCAAGGGCACATCGGCGTTGGCCTTGTGCGGATCGGTCTGAGGTCGGACGGCTGAGGCGGTGTCGGCAGGGGAATGAGGGTGCATGGCTGCATTTTCGCCCATGCCTGACGTTGTGTCGGGCTGCATCCGGCGCAAAATGACGGGTTTGGCTTTCACCCCTGCGCCTGCCCGGCTTTCATGAATGGGCCCCATGCCTGGGGTCAAGGGATCAGGACGCAACACCGGCTGGTGCTTATGAGCAAGAAGAACGAATTGAAATTGCTGCGCACACGCTACCTGCGTGGCCCCAACATCTGGACCTACCGTCCGGTGATGGAGGTCTGGCTGGACCTGGGTGAGCTGGAAGACTTGCCTTCCAACCTCCTGCCCGGCTTCAACCAGCGTTTGACGACCCTGCTGCCGGCCCTGGTCGAGCACCACTGCGGTGTCGGCGAGCGCGGCGGCTTCATCCAGCGCCTGGAAGAGGGCACTTGGGCCGGGCACATCCTCGAACACATCGTCATCGAACTGCTCAACCTGGCGGGCATGGCCACGGGCTTCGGTCAGACGCGCAGCACCTCGCAGCGCGGCATCTACCGCATGGTGTTCCGCGCCCGTGACGAGCAGGTCGGCCGCGTGGCCCTGCAGCAAGGCCATGCGCTGCTGATGGCCGCCATCAACGACGAGCCTTTCGACGTGAAGGCCGCCGCTGCCGCGGTGCACACCCAGATCGACGACTGCTACCTCGGTCCGTCAACGGCGGCCATCGTGGGCGCGGCCACCGACCGGGGCATCCCGCACATCCGCCTCAACGAGGGCAACCTCGTGCAGCTGGGCTATGGCGCCGCGCAGCGCCGCATCTGGACGGCCGAGACCGACAAGACCAGCGCCATTGCCGAGGGCATCGCGGGCAACAAGGACCTCACCAAGACCCTGCTGAAGGCCTGCGGCGTGCCTGTGCCTGAAGGCGAGGTGGTGGACAGCCCGGAAGCCGCCTGGGACACCGCCCAGGACATCGGCCTGCCGGTGGTGGTCAAGCCGCTGGATGGCAACCACGGCCGCGGCGTGTCGCTGGAACTGTCAGAACGTGCCGACGTGGAAGCCGCGTTCAAGATCGCCGAGACCGAGGGCAGTGAAGTCATCGTCGAGAGCTTCATCCCTGGCGACGAGCACCGCCTGCTGGTGGTGGGTGGCAAGGTCGTGGCGGCGGCGCGCGGCGAGAGCCTGTGCATCGTCGGCAATGGCCGCGACAGCATCGTTCAACTGATCAACGACCAGCTCAACAGCGACCCGCGCCGCGGTGACGCCGAAGAATTCCCGCTGGAAACCATCATCCTGGACCGCGAGCCGGCCATGCGCCTGCTGCTGGAGCGCCAGGGCCTGAGCGGTGACTCCGTGCCGACCGATGGCCAGCGCGTGCTGGTGCAGCGCAACGGCAACGTCGCCATCGACTGCACCGACGATGTCCACCCCGATGTGGCCCATGCCGCCAGCCTGGCCGCCCGCGTGGTGGGCCTGGACATCGCGGGCATCGACATGGTGGTCAGCGATGTGTCCAAGCCCCTGCTGCCGCAGCGCGGTGCGGTGGTCGAGGTCAATGCCGGCCCCGGCCTGCTGATGCACTTGAAGCCTGCCGAAGGCTTGCCGCGCCCGGTGGGCAAGGCGATCGCCGATCACCTCTTCCACGAAGATGAAACCGGCCGCGTGCCCATCGTGGGCGTGGCCGGCTCGCATGGCACGACGCAGATCGCGCGCCTGGTGGCCTGGTTGCTGCACCTGAGCGGCAAGCACGTGGGCCTGGGCTGCCGCGAAGGCCTGTTCCTGGGCAGCCGCCGCATCGAAGGCGGCGACCGCGCCAACTTCGAAGCCGGCCAGCGCCTGCTGATGAACCGCGAGGTCGATGCCGTGGTGCTAGAGAACGGCGCGGCGAGCATTCTCAACGATGGCCTGGCCTATGACCGCTGCAGCGTGGGCGTGGTGACCGACCTGCACGGTGCCGAGGCCCCGGTGGCCCCTGCGCTGGCCGAACACGACATCCACGAACCGGCCCAGATGTTCAAGGTGCTGCGCACCCAGGTGG
>CAIQIL010000372.1 GCA_903871865.1 uncultured Burkholderiales bacterium | reverse complement strand
ATGCGACAGAGGTGACACGGACCAACGGGATTGCAGCATCGAATTCACGCCACCGCCTGACTCTTTCTGGTGATGTGGCCCCCTTCGGGCCATCGTGGGGCCATCTCCGGTATCGGACACAAACGCCCAGACTTGAATGCCCCTCGACTCACCCCATTGGACACCCAGGCACAGAAAATGTCTTCAGGAGATGGTCCGAGCGGCGGGGATGTTGCCGACAGGGTTCATGGACGCTTCATGACGCTTCTTTACATTGCTTGAACGCGGTTCGTGGAGAACCGGCCTCATTCCCGAATGAACAACCTGTCCGGAGTTTCCATGAAGTTCAACAAGATTTCCGCCCTGGTGCTGGCTTTGAGCACCGCCGGCCTGGCACAGGCTGCGCCTGTCGTCATCAACGACAGCGCCCTGAGCTACAACCAGTCCTTCGACACGCTGACGCAAAACACCACGGCCCAAACGTGGGCCAACGACAGCACGCTGGCAGGTTGGAGCCTGATCATCGCCAACAACAACACCGCGGTGACCTCGCTGGCCGCCAACACGGGCTCGAGCTCCACCGGTGCGTTCTACAGCTTTGGCTCGGCGTCCAGCAGCGACCGTGCCATTGGCTCGATCGCCTCCAACGGCACCTACTGGGGCGGTTCGACCGCCGCTGCGTCCGGCAAGGTCGTGGGTTACATCGCCCTGGCCCTCACCAACAGCACCAACCGCACGCTGACCCAGTTCACCTTGAACTATGACGGCGAGCAATGGCGCGACAGCGGCGACCAAACCACGCTCAACCAATCTCTGCAATTCCAATACGGTTTTGGCAGCAGCTTTGCCGCCGTGACCACCTGGACAAACGCCGGCAGCGCATTCAACTTCACCGCACCGGTCGGCACCACCACGGCACGCGCACTGGACGGCAACGTGGCCGCCAACCGCGTGGCCAACCTGGGTGGCACCGTTTCGGCCTCCTGGGCAGCCAACACGACCCTGTGGGTGCGCTGGGCTGACACCAACGACAACGGCAGCGACCATGGCCTGGCCATCGACAATGTGACCTTCAGCGCCCCCGCAGCCGTGGTCGTCACGCCCGAAGTGCCCGAACCCACCAGTGGCGCCATCGCCCTGGCCGGTCTGGTCGTGGCCGGCCTCGTCGCCCGCCGCCGCAAGGCCGCCTGAGCTTTGCTCGGCATCTGAACAGGCCGACAGGCCTGACGTCACCATGGCGCCTTCGGGCGCCATGTTCGTTTGCGACAGGCATCCCCGGCCTCGGCGGCCGCGAAGGCACACCAAACGCCCCAAGCCTGAGACAATGCGCGATTGACCGCGTCGCCCCTGGCGACCTGCCGCCCGCACCTGCCGCAAGGCCCCAGCCCCCTGCCCGCCGTGACCGACTCGACGACCTCATCGGCTTTTTGCGCCGAAACGCGCCGCCGCCGCACCTTCGCCATCATTTCCCACCCCGACGCCGGTAAAACGACGCTGACGGAAAAGCTGCTGCTGTTCTCGGGCGCCATCCACATCGCCGGGGCGGTCAAGGGCCGCAAGGCCTCGCGCCACGCGACGTCCGACTGGATGGAAATCGAAAAGCAGCGCGGCATCTCGGTGGCGTCATCGGTCATGCAGATGCTTTACCGCGAGCACGTGGTCAACCTGCTCGACACCCCCGGCCACAAGGACTTCTCGGAAGACACCTACCGCGTGCTGACCGCCGT
>CAIQIL010000371.1 GCA_903871865.1 uncultured Burkholderiales bacterium | reverse complement strand
TGGTGCTGGTGCGCGCCACCGACGTGCCCACCTACGTGCAGCCTGGCGGCGCCGACATCGGCGTGGCCGGCAAAGACATCCTCATCGAGCACGCCGGCAGCGTGGACGGCAGCGACGGCCTGTACCAGCCGCTCGACCTGAACATCGCCAAGTGCCGCATGAGCGTGGCCGTGCGCGCCGATTTCGATTACGCCGCCGCCGTCAAGCAGGGCGCCCGCATCCGCGTGGCCACCAAGTACACGAGCATCGCGCGCGAGCACTTCGCGAACAAGGGCGTGCACGTGGACCTCATCAAGCTGTATGGCTCGATGGAGCTGGCGCCGCTGACCGGCCTGGCCGATGCCATCGTGGACCTGGTGTCGACTGGCAACACGCTCAAGGCCAACAAGCTCGTCGAGGTCGAAGAGATCATGCAGATCAGTTCGCGCCTGGTGGTCAACCAGGCCTCGCTCAAGCTCAAGCGCGAGCCGCTGCGCGCCATGATCCAGGCCTTCGAGTCGGCCATCCCGGCCTGACCCTGGCCTGAAGTCACCTTGACCTCGGCCCGGGCCTTGCCGCTCGCCCTATCGCCTCCATCATCAGATCCGATCGGCACAGGGCCCCGCGGGCCCGCGATTTCTGAGATCCTTTCGCCATGACCGCTGCCATGACCGCTGCAAAGCCCGTCGCCATCCGCCACCTCGCCACCGCCCAGCCCGACTTCGAGGCCGCCTTCCAGCGGGTGCTGCATTGGTCGGCCGAGACGGATTCGGCCATCGAGCAGCGCGTGGCCGACATCCTGGCCGACGTCCGCACCCGAGGCGATGCCGCGGTGCTCGACTACACGGGCCGCTTTGACCACGTCCAGGCCGCATCGATGGCCGAACTGGAGCTCACCCAGGCCGAACTGAAGGCCGCCTTCGACAGCCTGCCTGCCCTGCAGCGCGAGGCGCTCGAATCGGCCGCCCAGCGCGTGCGCTCTTACCACGAGCGTCAGAAGGAGGCCTGCGGCCTGAGCTGGCAGTACCGTGACGAAGACGGCACCTTGCTGGGCCAGAAGGTCACGCCGCTGGACCGCGTGGGCATCTACGTGCCCGGCGGCAAGGCGGCTTACCCCTCGTCGGTGCTGATGAACGCCATCCCTGCCCATGTGGCGGGTGTGGCCGAGATCACCATGGTGGTGCCCACGCCCAAAGGTGAGAAGAACCCGCTGGTGCTGGCTGCGGCCCATGTGGCCGGTGTCACCCGTGCCTTCACCATCGGTGGCGCCCAGGCTGTGGCCGCGCTGGCCTATGGCACGGCCACCGTCCCGAAGGTCGACAAAATCACCGGTCCGGGCAACGCCTACGTGGCCAGTGCCAAGAAGCATGTCTTCGGCACCGTGGGCATCGACATGATCGCCGGCCCCTCCGAAGTGCTGGTGCTGGCGGATGGGACCGCCAACCCCGACTGGATCGCCATGGATCTGATGGCGCAGGCCGAACACGACACCGCCGCACAGTCGATCCTCATCACCGACGACGCAGGCCTTGCGGACTCCGTGGTGGCCGCCGTGGAGCGGGCGTTGACCACCCTGCCCC
>CAIQIL010000370.1 GCA_903871865.1 uncultured Burkholderiales bacterium | reverse complement strand
CGTCCACGCGGGTGTTGGCCGGCACCCAGCCGCTTTCGATGTGCAGTTCGGCCACGCGCTTGTAGTCGCGGTGGAAGAAGGCAATGAAGTTTTGCGCCAGGTAGTCTTTGTCAACTTCGGTGAGCGTGCCGATGATGCCGAAGTCGAGCGCGATGTAGCGCCCGAAGGTCAGCGGGTCCAGGCTGACCTGGATGTTGCCCGGGTGCATGTCGGCGTGGAAGAAGCCGTCGCGGAAGACCTGGGTGAAGAAGATGGTGACGCCGTCGCGCGCCAGTTTCTGGATGTCCACGCCCACATCGCGCAGGCGCTGCAACTGGCTGATGGGCACGCCCTTCATGCGCTCCATCACCATCACGGTGGGGGTGCAGAAGTCCCAGATCATCTCGGGCACGAGCACCAGGTCAAGTCCGGCCATATTTCGGCGCAGTTGCGCTGCACTTGCAGCCTCACGAACCAGGTCGAGCTCGTCGTGCAGGTACTTATCAAACTCGGCGACGACTTCGCGCGGCTTCAGGCGCTTGCCGTCGGCCCACAGGCGCTCGACCCAGCCGGCCAGCGTGCGCATGATGGCCAGGTCGTCGTCGATGACGTCGAGCATGCCGGGGCGCAGCACCTTGACGGCGACTTCGCGGCCATCGTGCAGCACAGCGAAGTGCACCTGGGCGATGGAGGCGCTGGCGATGGGGTCGGCGTCGAATTGCTGGAAAACGGCGCTCAGCGGGCGGCCCAAGGCCTTTTCCACCAGGCGGGCGGATTCCGCGCTGGAAAACGGCGGCACGTCGTCCTGCAGGCGGGCGAGCTCGTCGGCCACGTCGGGCGGCAACAGGTCGCGCCGCGTGGACAGCATCTGGCCGAACTTGACGAAGATGGGGCCGAGCTGCTCCAGCGCTTCGCGCAGGCGCTGGCCACGGCTGCCGCGGAAGCGCCGGCCCAGGGTCAGCACGCGGGCCAGTTTCGTCAGGGCGGGGCGGCGCAGGCTGTCCAGCAGCAGGCCGTCCAGGCCGTGGCGCAGGACGATCCAGCCGATGAACAGCGGACGCAGGATCGAGCGGAGCACAGCGCGCATGGGATGTTCTGGGGGCTTCGGCCGCTTCAGCGCGGCTTGAAGCGTTGCAGGGCCTGGCGGACCTGTTCGCCCAATTGGCGCAGCAGTTCGGCCGGGGTGTGGCCCAGCCAGCGGGCGACGTCGTCTTCCACGTCCCAGCGCAGGTTCTTCATCAGCCAGGAGGCCACCTCGGCCAGGGCGGCGTCGCCCTCGATCTGGACCTCGGGGCGTTGGCCGCGCAAGCCCTGGCGCAGCATGGCCAGCGGGTCGTCCAGGCGCACGGTCAGGGTCAGGCCGCCGGCTTCTGTCGGGGCGGGGCTGGGCGCACCAGGCGCTTCTTCGGCGAGGTCGAACAGCCCGGCCGGGGTCACGCGCAGGCGCACGGGCGGCGGCGTGAGGCCGGCTGGCAACAGTCCTGCCAGCATGGGCGGCAGCTGGGCCAGTGGGTTGCCGCTGAAGCGCAGGTCGATGCTGCGGCCAGCGTGGGGGCGCAGGCGCAGGCTGGCCTGGGGCTCGCTGGCGACCACGTGGTTGAGCAGCAGCACGAGGCGGGCCAGCGCGGCCGGCGCCAGCCAGGAAGTCAGGGATGAGGGCATGACGCG
>CAIQIL010000369.1 GCA_903871865.1 uncultured Burkholderiales bacterium | reverse complement strand
ATTCGAACAGCAGGTAGCTGGCCAGCGCCGAGCCACGGGCGGTCTTGCCCGTGCCATAGACGCCCACCGCGCGCAGCATGGCGCGCACGGCCGGTGGCAGGGCCCAGAGGTGGCGGGCAGCGATGTCGTCGATGCGCTGGCTGGGCGCGATCACCAGGATGTCCACCGGGCGCAGCGCACTCTGCGCCTGCTGCTCGGGCGTCAGCATCTTCAAGGTGTTGTTGACACGTTGCATGCGCTCGATGTCCACGGCCAGGGCGTCCAGGAAGATGCTGGACATGGCGTGGCCGGCGATCTGAGCCAGGTTGGGGTACTCGGCCGCCGTCTGGCGCGGGGCCTGGGGCTCGTGCAGGCGCCCTGCCCCGACCACGAGGATGCGGTCGGCGCCCAGGTGGATGGCCGGCGACATGGGCGCGGCCTGGCGCATCGCGCCATCGCCGCAGTAGTGCGCCCCGTCGTTGACACCCAGCTTGACCGAGGGGAAGACGAAAGGGATGGCCGAAGACGCCATGAGGTGGTCCAGGCTCAGGCCATCGCGCACGCTGATGCGTTGCGAACGCGACCAGGGCTCGATGGGCTCGGCGCTGTCGTAGAAGGTGACGTGCTCGCCGGTGGTGTAGCTCGATGCCGTGACGGCGACGGCGTCCAGGTGGCCCTTGGCCATCATCTCGGGGATGCGGTCGATGCTGAAGAGGTGGGGCAGCAGTTCGCGCAGGGGCTCGTTGTCGAGCAGGGAGCGCGGGCGGGCGCGGCGCCAGCGGGCCAGGGCCCAGCCCAGCGAGAACAGCGTGAGCCATTGCGCACCGCTGCGGATGACGCCGAAGGAGTCGGAGCGGTACACCTGCTCGGTGCGGAAGTCACGCCAGACCTCGATCATGGCGCGCAGGGCCAGGTCGTAATGGTCGGCGCGGCTGGCCAGGGCCATGCCGTTGATGGCGCCGGCCGAGGTGCCGCATATGATGCGAAACGGACAGGTGCGGCGCTTGTCACCCGCATCGCGCCGGATCAATTGAAGCGCTTGCAACACACCCACTTGGTAGGCGGCGCGCGCGCCACCGCCAGTGAGGATGAGGGCGGTCTTGCCTGGGCTGCTCATGTGTGGACTCCTGGCATCAACTTAGCAGTTCAGGCCTGAACATGGCAAATCATTCCGGCAGGATGTCTCACCAGCCGCAAGCGGTATCGGCTTCGGGCTGGCCCAGGCGATAGACCTCGCGCAGGGTGTCCCAGGCCTCGTCGGCGGTTTCGACGTAGCGGAAGAGGTGGACATCCTCCGGGCTGATCATGCCGGTCTCCACCAGGTGCTCGAAGTTGATGAGCTTGGTCCAGAAGGCGCGGCCGAACAGCAGCACGGGTCGCTTGCGGCACTTGCCGGTCTGGATGAGGGTGAGCGTCTCGAAAAGCTCATCGAGCGTGCCGAAGCCGCCAGGGAAGCACACCAGCGCCACCGAGCGCATCAGGAAGTGCATCTTGCGCAGCGCGAAGTAGTGGAACTGGAAGCACAGGCGCGGCGTGATGTAGGGGTTGGGCTCTTGCTCGTGGGGCAGCACGATGTTGAGGCCCAGGCTCTTGCCACCGACCTCGTGCGCGCCGCGGTTGCCCGCCTCCATCACGCCCGGGCCACCGCCGGTGACCACGTAGATGGGGTTGTCCAGCTGCGCGGAGTGCTCGGTGACCAGGCTGGCAAAGCGCCGCGCCTCTTCGTAATAGCGCGACATCTCGACGTGGCGCTTGGCCGCGCGGATGGCTTGCTCGCGCGCGCTGCCCGGTGGCAAGGCTTCGGCCTCATCCAGGTGGGCATGGGCCACATCGGCGGGCTGGATGCGGGCGCTGCCGAACACCACGATGGTGGACTCGATGCCTTCCTCGCGCTGGACCATCTCGGGCTTGAGCAACTCCAGCTGCATGCGCACCGGGCGCAGGTCGGGGTTGAGCAGGAAATCGGTGTCGGCGAAGGCGAGCTGGTAGCTGCTGTCAGGGCCGTTGTACAGGCTGGTCTTGCCAGCGTGGCGGGCGTCCTGGACGGCGGTCGGGAAGTTGCGTTCCAGCAGCTCTTTGGGGTTGTTCATGGCTCAGCGGTTCTGAAGTCGTGGCACCAGTATGGGGCGAGCGCTTGGCGCCACACACCGGGAATAAGGGCAGGAATGCGGACGGTGGGAGGGATGCCGCCGTGAAATGACGCCCACTCAGGGCGAGCCCTCGGCGCAGGTCGCCGCGCCGCACACGGGGCAGGCCGGGTCGCGCTTGACGCGCAGCCGCGTCCACGACCAATCTCGGCCGTCCAGCATGAGCAGCTGTCCAGCCAGGCTGGTGTGCCCAGCCAGGGTGCCGGTGTCGGCGGCACGCGCATCGCCCTGCCCGGCCAGCAGCTTGAGTGCTTCGCCGGCCTGCATCACCCCCAACAGCCCGACCACGGACGCGAACACGCCCAGCAAGGCACAGCGGGTTTCTTCGGGCGGCGCGTCAGGGGGGAACAGGCAGGCGTAGCAAGGGCTGTCGGCGCGGCGCGGGTCGAACACGCTGATCTGGCCGTCCCAGCGCAGGGCCGAGGCCGAGACCAGCGGCACACCCGCGCGCCAGGCCAGGCGGTTGACGAGCTGGCGGGTGGCGAAGGTGTCGGTGCAGTCCAGCACCACGTCGGCCTGGGGCAGCAAGGCGGCCAGCAAAGCCTCGTCGGCCGCCTGGGCCAGGGCCTGCACCTGCACCTCGGGGTTGATCGCGGCCATCGCGGTGCGGGCCGAATCGACCTTGGGCTGGCCGATGCGTTCGGTGCTGTGCGCGATCTGGCGCTGCAGGTTGGAGAGCTCGACCGTGTCCGGGTCGATCACGGTGATGCGCCCGACCCCGGCCGACGCCAGGTAGAGCAAGGCCGGGGCACCCAAGCCGCCAGCGCCGATGACCACGGCGTGCGCGGCCAGCAGCCGCTCCTGGGCAGCCTCGGGCCAGTCGTCCAGCAGCAAGTGCCGGCTGTAGCGCAGCTCTTGGGCGTTGTCCACGCCGTGTCAGCCAGATCAGCGCGAGGGAATCAAGGCGCCTTGGGCTCGTCGGTCTTGCCTTCGGCCTTGCGCTCGGTCATGGTCTTGGAGACCAGCACCGTCTTGCCCTGCAGCTTGTTGAGGGCCTGGCGCAGCGGGAAGTCCTCGGCACTGCCGAACTCGGGCAGGGGTTTGGGCGCCTCGTTCTTCTTGCCGGCATTGGCCTCTTCCAGCTTCTTGACGGCTTCTTCGCGGGCCTTCTCGCGGGCGGCGTCTTTCTCTTCCTTGCCCTGACCGCTGGCGATGTGTTTCTCCAGGTCGGCCTCGCGCAGGCGCAGCGCCGCGAACAGGTTGCCCTCTTCGGACTCGTCCACCATCACGTCAGGGACGATGCCCTTGGCCTGGATGGAGCGGCCGCTCGGCGTGTAGTAGCGCGCCGTGGTGATCTTCAGGGCCGTGTCTGCGGTGAGCTGGCGCACGGTCTGCACCGAGCCCTTGCCGAAGGTCTGGCCACCCATGATGACGGCGCGCTTGTGGTCCTGCAGGGCACCGGAGACGATCTCCGAGGCCGAGGCCGAGCCTTCGTTGACCAGCACCACCAGCGGCACGTTCTTGAGCGCGGCGGGCAGCTTGGCCAGCGGGTCGCTGCCATAGCGGCGCGAGTAGTCCTCGGCGCGGGCCTTGAAGACCTGCTTGGACTCGGCGAGCTGGCCGTTGGTGGACACCACGGTCACATCCTTGGGCAGGAAGGCGGCCGACACGGCGATGGCACCTTCGAGCAGGCCACCCGGGTCGTTGCGCAAGTCGAGCACCAGGCCCTTGAGCTTGGGGTCGTCCTTGTAGAGCTTCTCGACCTTGGCGACGAAGTCT
>CAIQIL010000368.1 GCA_903871865.1 uncultured Burkholderiales bacterium | reverse complement strand
TTTGGCTCCTCGTTGTCTGTTCTTGGAAATTTTGAATTTGGGCTCCTCTCTTTCACTTCCTTTAGCATTCGTTTTGGTCGTCTTTTTCTATAATGGCTTACCTCTCGCTGAGTGAGCTCCTCTATCTCTTGTCGTTGGCTTGGACTTCGTTGCATCGGATCTTACCTGACCTTTGGATGCAGGTCGTCGCGTTCGTTGCGAGTTTTGCACGGAGATGGCTTGCACCGAGTACATCGTCTGACGGCCGAACATGCGCGGGATCAGGTAGTACAAGGAACCCATCGAGATCAGACCCACCCAGCCCAAGGCGCCGGAGTGCACGTGGCCAACCGTCCAGTCGGTGTAGTGCGACAGCGAGTTCACGGTCTTGATGGACATCATCGGACCTTCGAAGGTGGACATGCCGTAGAAGGACAGGGCCACGATCAGGAACTTCAGGATGGCGTCGTCGCGCAGCTTGTACCAGGCACCCGACAGGGTCATGATGCCGTTGATCATGCCGCCCCACGAAGGCGCCAGCAGGATCAGCGAGAACACCATGCCCACCGATTGCGTCCAGTCAGGCAGCGCGGTGTAGTGCAGGTGGTGAGGACCGGCCCACATGTAGGTGAAGATCAGGGCCCAGAAGTGCACGATCGACAGGCGATACGAGTACACGGGCATGCCAGCCTGCTTGGGGATGTAGTAGTACATCATGCCCAGGAAGCCTGCGGTCAGGAAAAAGCCCACCGCATTGTGGCCGTACCACCATTGCACCATGGCGTCCTGCACACCGGCGTAGACCGAGTAGGACTTGGGTGCCAGGATGCCGTTGGCCAGCACGGGCATTTCGGCGCTGTTGACAATGTGCAGCAGAGCCACGGCGATGATGAAGGCGCCGTAGAACCAGTTGGCCACGTAGATGTGACGCACCTTGCGGATGCCGACGGTGCCGAAGAACACGATGGCGTAGGACACCCACACGACGGTGATCAGCAGGTCGATCGGCCATTCCAGCTCAGCGTACTCCTTGCCGGTGGTGTAACCCAGGGGCAGAGAGATGGCGGCCAGCAGGATGACCAGTTGCCAGCCCCAGAACGTGAAGGACGCCAAGGGGCCTGCGAACAGGCGGGTTTGGCAAGTGCGTTGCACCACGTGGTAAGACGTGGCAAACAGGGCGCAACCGCCAAAGGCGAAAATCACTGCGTTGGTGTGCAGTGGGCGCAGGCGTCCGTAGGACAGCCAGGGAATGCCGAAATTCAGTTCGGGCCACGCGAGCTGGGACGCGATCAGGACGCCGACGGCCATGCCGACGACACCCCAAACGACCGCCGCGACGGCGAACTGCCTGACAACGGTGTCGTTGTAGGTGGCAGAGTGGGAGTTTGCCATCTGTTGTTCTCCAAAGTTACAAAGCGAATTGTGAGGGCAAACCAGGAGTCACTTTTGATGCCGCTCAACGTTATCCTGGGAATTCTGATCTCCGGCTTGCAGGATGCGCAGGGCCTCCTGGTCGATGTCCTCAAACTGTCCGCTGTGGATCGCCCAGCCCAGCACGGCCAGGATGGCCAGCACCAGCAACACGGACACGGGGATCAGGACGTAGAGGATTTCCATGGTGTGGCGCCAAGCCGCAGGGAATTGAGCACGACAAGCAGCGAACTGGCTGCCATGCCAAGCCCTGCAGCCCACGGCGGCAGCAGGCCCATCAGTGCAAGTGGAATGCAGCTGAAATTGTAGACCGCGGCCCAGGCCAGGTTCTGCCGAACGATGCGCATGGCACGGCGGCTTTGCAACACAGCCTCGGGCAAACCGGTCAGGCGGCCGTTCAGAACGATCAAGTCGGCCTGGGATTGCGCCAGCGCGGCGCCCTGGTCGAGCGCCACGGACACGTCCGCCTGCGCCAGCACCGGCGCGTCGTTGATGCCATCCCCCACCACGGCCACGCGCGCGCCTTGCTGCTGCGCTGCGGCAATCACGGCGAGCTTGTCCTCGGGGCTGGACTGGGCACCGGCCACGTCGGTGCCCAGGTGGCGGGCGGCTTCGTGCACGCGGTCGGCGTGGTCGCCAGACAACAACGACGCCGTGCAACCCAGCTCGCGCAGTTGCTGCACGGCGGGCATGGCCTCGGCCCGGAAGACTTCGTCCATGCGCAGCCCCAGGGCCGTGGCAGGCAGGCAGTGGCCGTCGCGCCAGGCCGCCAGCCAGACGCGCGGGGCGTCGGCGGCGTCCTGGCCACCCTCACCTGGACCCAGCACCCAGTCGCTGCGACCCAAGCGCCAGGTCAGGCCTTCGGCGTCTTGCGCTTCGACGCCTTTGCCGGCCAGCTCCTTGACATCCAACCAATGACCGGGTGACACGGCCTGGCCTGCGTCGCGCGCGGCCTGCACCACCGAGCGTGACAAGGGGTGCTGCGAGTGCGAGGCCAGCGACACCGCCTGCTGCCACGGCGCGGCCACCGCTTCAGGCAGAGGCTCTTGCAGCCGGTGCGACACCCCACCGGCCACCAGCGCCACCACAGAGAGTTCGCCCTCGGTGAGGGTGCCGGTCTTGTCGAAATACACCTGCCGCACGGTGGCCAGCGCTTCCAGCGCATCCAGGCGGCGCACCAGCACGCCGCGCTTGGCCATGGCGCCTGCTGCCGACAGCAGGGCCGAGGGCGCCGCGAGCGAGAGCGCGCACGGGCACGTCACCACCAGCACCGACACGGCCACCCAGACGGCACGCGCGGGGTCGATCCACTGCCAGGCGACGAAACCACCCGCGGCCAGCAGCAGCACGCCCCACAGGAAGGGGCCGGCGATGCGGTCGGCCGAGCGCAGCCAGCCGGGCTTTTCGGTCATGGCCTGGTGCACCAGGGAAACGATTTGCTGGTAGCGGGTGTCAGGGCCCAGGCGCTCCACGGACATCCACACCGGGGCGCCCAGGTTGAGGCTGCCAGCCACCACGGTCTGACCCGGCGCACGCGACACAGCGCGGGATTCGCCCGTCAGCAGGGCCTCGTCCACCTCGGTCTGCCCCAGCAGGATCAGGCCATCGGCAGGGAAGGCCTGGCCCACGGCCACACGGACGCGATCGCCATGACGCAAGGAGGACAGCGGCACCGAAGCCACGGCCACCGTGCCGAGTTCGGTGTCGGGCACCTCGTCCACCGCGCGCTCGACCGCCTCGGGCAAACGCACGCACAGCGCTTCCAGCGACTGCGTGACGCGCTCCCGCGCTCGGCTTTCCAGCCAGCGGCCGGCCAGCAGGAAGGTGACGAACATGGTCAGGGAGTCGTAATAGGCCTCGTGGCCGAATACGTCTTGCGCGCCAAAGCTCACACCCGTGCTGACGATGAAGGTGGCGGCGATGCCGATGGCCACTGGCGTGTCCATGGCGATGCGGCCCTGGCGCGCTGCACGCCAGGCCCCCGTGAAAAATGGCCCGCAAGAAAACAGCAACACCGGCAGGCTGAGCACCCAGTTGGCCCAGTTCATCAGGTTCCAGATGTCTTCGGGGATCTCGCGGGGGCCCGCCACGTACTGCGGCACCGCGATCATCATCACCTGCATCATGCAGAACGCCGCGACGGACAGGCGCCACACCAGCACGCGGCGCTCACGCAGGCGCTCGTGGCCGGCACGCGCGGCCGCATCGGGCCAGGCCCGGTAGCCCACGCGCTGCACCGCCGACACCATGGCCGACAGGCTGACCTGCGCCGGGTCCACCAGGATGCGGGCGCGCTGCGATGCCGCCTGCACCTGCACCTCGCGCACGCCTGGCACCTGGAGCAAAGCGTCTTCGATGGTGATGGCGCAGGCCGCGCAGTACATGCCGGACAGGCCCAGCCCGATGCGGCGCAGGCTGCTGCCCAAGGGGATGTCCACCACGCATTGGGCCAGCAGGTCGGGATCGTCCAGGCCAGCCGCCTGGGCGGGCGACAACTCGGGCAAGGGCGGCAGCGGCGCCTGGAGGGGGGCGGAGGCCGGCGCAGCCGGCTCGGCCAATGGAGAAGCGGAGGTCATGGCGCTCGCTGATAAAGTCAGTGCCACAGGATCACTCGGACCGAGACACACGCATGGCAAAGAACGGAATTGTGAGTCAAACCCGCCGGAGCATGCCGCTGGCATGGGCCACCGCCTTCGCCCTGTCGTCGGTGTGCGCTGTGGCCAAGGCCCAGGACACGCCCCAGCGCCTGCAGAACCACACCACGCTGGGCGCAGGCATGTACAACATGCAGGTCGAGGTGGCGCTGACGCCCCAGGAGCACGCCATCGGCCTGATGCACCGCACCAGCATGGGCGCCAACGAGGGCATGCTGTTTGTTTTCGACCGCCCGGGCGTGCAGTGCTTCTGGATGAAAAACACCCTCATCCCGCTGGCCGTGGCTTTCGTGGCCGACGACGGCACGGTCGTCAACCTGGACGAGATGAAGCCGCAGACGCTGGACTCCCACTGCTCCAAGCAACCCGTGCGCTACGTGCTGGAAATGAACACCGGCTGGTTCAAGAAAAAAGGCGTCAAGCCCGGCCAGAAGCTCAGCGGCGCACCCTTCGGCGCACCGCGCTGAGCCCACCCCGCCTCGGGAGCCTCCCCGCGCTCACCGCGTGCGGGCCGCGAGGCGCTCGCGCAACTGCGGCATCAC
>CAIQIL010000367.1 GCA_903871865.1 uncultured Burkholderiales bacterium | reverse complement strand
TATGATGACGCAGGCGGTGGCTTCGAAAGCCTTCACGCATTCCCAGGCGGCATCGGCATCGGCGATGTTGTTGAAGCTGAGTTCCTTGCCCTGGATCTGCGTCCAGTTGGCCAGCGTGCTGACCACGGGCGAAGCCTCACGGTAGAAGGCGGCCGACTGGTGCGGGTTCTCGCCGTAACGCATGCCCTGCACCTTGTGCAGCTGCAGGTTGAAGACGGCGGGGTAGGCCTCTTTGGCGGGCACGGCTTCGGTCTTCAGCTCCGAGCCAGTTTCCAGGCTGGTGAGGTAATTGGTGATCATGCCGTCATAGGCGGCGGTGTGGGCGAACACCTTCTTGGCCAGCATGAACTTGGTCGAGCGGGTGATGCCCTCGGCCTTCATCTCAGACAGCACCTGTTCGTAGTCCACCGGGTCGATGATGACGGCCACGTCCTGCCAGTTCTTGGCGGCGGCGCGCAGCATGGTCGGGCCGCCGATGTCGATGTTCTCGATGGCGTTTTCGAGCGTGCAGTCGGCCTTGGCGGTGGCTTGCGCGAAGGGGTAGAGGTTCACCACGAGCATGTCGATGGTCTCGATGCCGTGTTCCTTCAGCGCGGCCATGTGCTCGGGCAGGTCGCGGCGGGCCAGGATGCCGCCGTGCACGCGCGGGTGCAGGGTCTTGACGCGGCCGTCCAGCATCTCGGGGAAGCCGGTGATCTCCGACACCTCGGTGACGGGCAGGCCCTTGTCGGCCAGCAGCTTGGCGGTGCCGCCGGTGGACAGCAGGCGCACGCCCTGGGCGTTCAGTGCCTGGGCAAATTCAACGATGCCGGTCTTGTCGGACACGGACAGCAGGGCGGTCAAGGCCATGGTTCTTCCTTCCAAAAAATTCACTTGATGAGCTTGTGCTCGAGCAGCTTGCGGCGCAGCGTGTTGCGGTTGATGCCCAGCCACTCGGCGGCCTTGGACTGGTTGCCCTCGGCGCGTTGCATCACGACTTCCAGCATGGGGCGCTCCACCGCGTTGACGACCATGTCGTACACGGCGTGCGGCTCGGCGCCGCGCAGGTCGTGGAAGTAGCTGTCGAGGTTGTCCCGGATGCAGTCTTGGATGTTTTTCTTGCTCATGGCGTTCAGTGCGCAGCGCACAGGGCGTCGTTGTCCTGTGCGTCCTTGTCTTCCGGTGGCTCGCCCGTCGCCGCCGGCAGGCGGTCGTGGGTCTGGCTCAGTTCTTCGAAAAAATCGCTCACGGCGCGGACCTGTTCGTCGATCCGTTCCAGCGTGTTCATGTGGCGGCGGAAGGCCTCGCCACCAGGCAGGGCGTGCACGGCCCAGCCGATGTGCTTGCGGGCGGTGCGCACGCCGGCGTGCTCGCCGTACAGGCCGTGGTGATCGTGCAGGTGCGCGAGCAGCCATTGGCGCACGTCCAGCGTCAGCGGGCGGGCGCGGTGCTGGCCATGCGCCACGAAGTGCGCGATGTCGCCGAAGATCCAGGGCTGGCCTTGGGCGGCCCGGCCGATCATCACGGCGTCGGCACCGGTGTGCCGCATCACGGCCAGGGCCTGCTCGGGCGAGGTGATGTCGCCATTGGCCACCACCGGGATCTGCACCGCGGCCTTCACGGCGGCGACGGTGTCGTACTCGGCCTGGCCCTTGTAGCCTTGCTCGCGGGTGCGGCCGTGCACGGTCAGCATGGCGATGCCGGCGGCTTCGGCGGCGCGGGCGATGCGTTCGGCGTTCTTGTGTTGCTGGCTCCAGCCAGTGCGCATCTTCAGCGTGACGGGCACGTTGTGGGGCGCGCAGGCGGCCACCACGGCTTCGACGATGGCCAGCGCCAGGGGCTCGTCCTGCATCAGCGCGGAGCCCGCCCACTTGTTGCAGACCTTCTTGGCCGGGCAGCCCATGTTGATGTCGATGATCTGGGCGCCACGATCGATGTTGTAGGCGGCGGCCTCGGCCATCATGGCCGCATCCGTGCCGGCGATCTGCACCGAAATCGGCGCGCCTTCACCGGTGTGATCGGCGCGGCGTGACGTCTTCAGGCTGTGCCAGAGGTCCTTGCGCGAGGTCACCATCTCGCTGACCGCGTAGCCCGCGCCCAGGCGCTTGCACAGCATGCGGAAAGGGCGGTCCGTCACCCCGGCCATGGGCGCCACGAAGAGTCGGTTCGCCAGCGTGTGCGGACCGATCTTCAAGGGGCTGACCAGGGAGGGCAGGGTGGGCATGGGTGGCTTGGTGGGTTGGGCGCCTTCAAGACGCCGCAGCCCCGAGCGACAGGGCGTTCAGGGCTGCTTAAAAAGGAGGCAGAGTATAGCGGTCGGCAGCCCGGCTGGATAGTCCCGGGGCCCACAAAAAATGCCGCGGCAGAGGGCGGGGATGGACTGTGAGCGTGACGTTTGTCACGCTGCTGGGCATTGCACACCCTGACGCCGGGCAAACCATTGCACGTAAAATGTAATGTTACGGCGCGTTACGGGTGCGCCCCGGTCTGGCTTGCCTGGGCCGAGGCAAGCCCGCGCTGGAATGCCCCGCCCGGCTGTGTCCGCCACGGCGCCGCGGGGGTGTCTGTCCCATCCCATCCTTGTTGTGCCATGAAGTTCGTTTTCACCCGCGTCGCTGCTGCGGCCTTGGGCGCCTGGTGCGCCCTGTCCGCCACCAGTGCATCTGCCCAATACACCGTCAAGCTCGGCGGTGCCTATTTCGACACCAACGCCACCAGCACGCCGCTGCGTGGCCAGCTGCCGGCCGTGAATGGCTCGACCTACCTGGGCAACATCAACCTGGCCAATGGCCCGAGCCTGGAAGTGCAGAACAAGGGCACGGTCACGCTGAGCATCGAGCGCGCGCTCGACGACCATTGGGGTGTGGAACTCATCCTGGGCGCGCCGCCCAAGCACGAGGTGAAGCTGCGCACCGGCTCGCCCCAGCTGTCCCCCACGGCGGGCCTGACCCAGGCGGTGGGCTCGGCCACGGCCAACGCGGCCACGGGCCTGACGGCCCAGAAGCTCAACCGCAACGACGGCGTGGTGGTGGCGACCGTGCGCCAATGGGCGCCGACCTTCTTCGTGAACTACCGCTTCTTCGAGGCGTCGGCCCGCCTGCGCCCCTTCGTGGGCGTGGGGCTCAACGTCACGCGCTTCAAGTCCAGCACGAACGAGGCGGGCGACAAGGTCTACAACGACGGCAACCCCTACATCCGCCTGTCGGACTCCTACGGCCCGGCCGTCCAGGCGGGCGTGTCCTACAAGCTGGACGCCCACTGGTCGCTCAATGCCAGCGTGCTGACCGCCCGCGTGGACAACAAGCTGGTGATCGAGACGGCACACAGCCGGCAGGAAGCGTCTTTCCGCTTCACGCCGACGGTGTGGTCCGCTTCGGTGGGCTACAGCTTCTGATGTTCTGAACGCGGGCGAAACGGTGTCAGAGTGAGCTGAACGGCTCATGGGTGAGGGGTGCCGTTTCATGGGCGATGCCCATCCTCCGGGTTTTGCATTTGCTTACACCGGAGTTCCCATGGCCGTCCCCACCCCCACCCAGATCGCCCGCCTGGTCAGCCTCGCCGTCCTGGCTTGTGCTGCTGGTTCAGCGCAAGCCGCCTTTGAGTTCGTGGGCATGGGGTCTCTGGACGCCGCCACAGACCTGTCGGGTCTGACCGGCACCCTGGAAAACGGCAACGCCGCCAACATCCTGGGCGGCATGGGCTCTGGCTTTGCCTGGGCTGGTGGCAACGCCTACCTGGCTTTGCCGGACCGCGGCCCCAATGCCTCGTCCTACACGAACGGTGCGTTGGTGGACAACACGACCTCCTACATCGCCCGTTTCAACACGGTGACGATGGCCGTGAACAGCGCACCTTCGACGCTGCCCACCGGCACGTCGGTGCCTTACACCGTCACGCCCACCCTGCAAAGCACCACCCTGCTGTGGAGCAGCACCCCGCTGAACTACGGCAGCACCGCCGGCCTGGCCAGCGGCGTGCCCACGCAGAACACCGCCGGCAAGTATTACTTCACCGGCCGCTCGGATGGCTTTGCCGCAGGCAGCTCGTCCAACCCGAACAATGCCCGCCTGGACCCGGAGTCCATCCGCGTGTCGGCCGATGGCAAGAGCGTGTTCATCTCTGACGAATACGGCCCCTACGTTTACCAGTTCAACCGTCAAACGGGTGAGCGCACGCGCACATTCAGCTTGCCGTCGGACTTGGCCATCGCGAACCAGAACGCCCTGGGTGCCACGGAGATCTCGGGCAACGCCTCCGGCCGCGTGACCAACAAGGGCATGGAAGGCCTGGCCATCAGCCCGGACGGTCGCACGCTGTACGGCATCATGCAAAGCGCCCTGATCCAGGATGGCGGTGACAAGAACGGCAAGACCAACCGCATCGTGCAGATCGACATCGCCAGCGGCGCCGTCAAGGAATTCGCCGTCAGCAACCTGATCGGTGGCACGTCCTACAACAACAGCGAGCTGATCGCCATCAACGACCACACGCTGGCTTTCCTGCCGCGCGACGGCAAGGGTCTGGGCGATGGCACCAGCGCTGCCGTCAAGCAGGTCTGGGCGATCGACCTGAGCAAGGCCACCGACGCCAACGACGTCACGGGCCTGTCTGCGGATGGCACCACGCGCCTGTTCACGGGCAAGCAATTGCTGGACAAGGCCATGATGTTCGACATCGTGGCCATGCTCAAGAACGCTGGCTTCAGCGTCACGGACATCCCCAGCAAGCTCGAAGGCATCGCTTTCGGTCCGGACGTGGACGGCTACCACGTCATGTACGTGACCAACGACAACGACTTCGTGCCGGGCACCGCCGGCGGCAACCGCCAGTACGTGTTCCGCTTCAAGGATTCGGACCTCAACAGCATCACCTTCAGCAATGGCCAGAGCATCGGCGCGCTGCAGATGCAGGCCGTGCCTGAGCCCGCCACCTTCGCGCTGGGCCTGTCGGCGCTGGCCGTGATCGGTGGCATGGCCCGCCGCCGCCGCGCTTGATGTCGGCTTGATGCGTGCGCCACAATCTGGCACATGAGCATCGATTGGATGGGCGGCGTGCAAGCGCTGCTGGCGTGGTTGTCGATCCCCGGGGTGGGCCTGGGGGCGGTTTTCGTGGTGGCTTTCGTGTCCGCCACGCTGGTGCCCATGGGCTCGGAGCCCGCGGTGTTCGGGCTGGTCAAGCTGCAGCCAGAGATGTTCTGGCCGGCCGTGCTGGTGGCCTCGCTGGGCAACACCCTGGGCGGCGCCCTGACGTGGTGGATGGGCGAGGGCGCACGCCGTGCGGCCGAGCGTTTGCGGCACCGCAACGAGGCGTCAGCGGGCGCAGCCGTGTCCGCATCGCCATCGGCCCCGAACTCCCGCGCCGACCAACGCGCCATGCAATGGCTGGAGCGCTTCGGCCCCAAGGCCTGCCTGCTCTCGTGGTTGCCCGTGGTGGGTGACCCGCTGTGCGCCGTGGCCGGCTGGTTGCGCCTGCCCTTCTGGCCTTGCGTTGCTTACATGGCGGTGGGCAAGTTCGCCCGCTACCTCACGATGACGGGCTTCCTGCTCTGGGTG
>CAIQIL010000366.1 GCA_903871865.1 uncultured Burkholderiales bacterium | reverse complement strand
GCGCCTTGAACGTGGTGCCATAGACGCTGATGAGCTCGTAGAAGCGGTAGATCAGCGGGTCGGTGGGCACGCTGGTCGGCAGCGAGCCCTTGTAAGGCACCTCCTGCAACCACAGCATGGCCTCTTCGGGCAGGTCGAAGACCTTGCCAATGGTGGCGGCCTGCGTGGCCGTCAGCGTCATCTGGCCCAGGCAGGCGGCCGTGACCCATTCCTTGCTCAGGCCCACCTGGGTCGCCACATCGGACCACTTGATGCCCTTCTTCACCTTGGCTTCAATGATCAGGTCGGTGACGTCTTCGCGGTTCATGTGCTTCTCCTGTGTCAAACAAACTGTCGTTGGGATGCCTCGATGGGCACGTCGTTGATGCTGGCCTCGCGACGGGCCATCAGGCCGTGCTCGTCGAAGGTCCAGTTCTCGTTGCCATGGGCGCGGAACCACTGGCCGGCAGCGTCGTGGTACTCGTACTCGAAGCACACGGCGATCTTGTTGTCGGTGAAAGCGAAGAGGCGCTTCTTGAGCTTGTAGCCGTGCTCCTGGGCCCACTTGCGCTGCAGGAAGGCGACGATGGCTTCGCGGCCTTGCAGGAACTCGCTGCGGTTGCGCCACCACGAGTCCGGCGTGTAGGCCAGCGAGCAGCGCACCGGGTCCTGGCTGTTCCAGGCGTCTTCGGCCATCTGCACCTTCAGGCGCGCGGTCTCTTCGGTGAACGGGGGCAGCGGCGGACGGCTGACGGGGGTGGCGCTCATGGGGGTCTCCTTGGGGGGCCTTGGGGGCCGCGTCAAACGGCTGCGGCCAGCAAGCCGGGCCGCACCTCGGGCGGGTGCGTGGGGGCGCGGCCATGGCTCAGGTCCTTGGCGCGGGTCACCAGGAAATCGACCAGGTGGTTGCGCAAGGGGTAGAACTGCGGATCGTGGTGCAGGCCGGCGCGGGTGCGGTCGCGCGGCAGCGTGTTGACGACGATCTCGGCGATGCGGGCGCGTGGCCCGTTGCCCATCAGCAGGATCTTGTCGGCCAGCAAGATGGCCTCGTCCACATCGTGTGTGATCATGAACACCGTCTGCTTGGTCTCACCACAGATGCGCAGCAGTTCGTCCTGGATGGTGCCGCGCGTGAGCGCATCGAGTGCGCCGAAAGGCTCGTCGAGCAGCAGCATCTTGGGCTCGATGGCGAAGGCCCGCGCGATGCCCACGCGCTGCTTCATGCCGCCCGACAACTGCGAGGGCAGCTTGTCGATGGCCGCGCCCAGGCCCACGAGCCGCACGTACTTCTCGACGTGGCTGCGCACCTCTGCCTTGGCCTTGTCAGGCCACTTGGAGCGCACCGCGAACGCGATGTTCTGGCCCACCGTGAGCCAGGGCATCAGCGCATGGCCCTGGAAGACCACACCGCGCTCCAGGCCGGGCGCCGTGACCTCGCGGCCGTCCATGAACACATGCCCTTCGCTGCTGTGCTCCAGGCCCGCCAGGGTGTTGAGGATGGTCGTTTTGCCGCAACCCGAATGCCCGATGATGCAGACGAACTCACCGCGCTGGATGCCGAAGTTCACGCCTTCGAACACCGGCTCAGGTGCCCCTGGGTAGGCCTTGCCCAGGCCTTCGATTTTCAGGAATTCAATCGACATAGGTCACCGCCTTCTGCAGCCGGGCGAACGCTGTGTCCAGGGCCATGCCCACCAGCCCGATCATCAGGATGGCGAAAATCACATTGGGCAGAGACAGGTTGTTCCACTCGTTCCACACGAAGTAGCCGATGCCCGTGCCGCCCGCCAGCATCTCGGCGGCCACGATGACCAGCCACGCGATGCCCATGCTGATGCGCATGCCCGTGAGGATGGTGGGCGCCGCTGCGGGCAGGATCACCTCGATGGCGCGCCGCCACGCCGACACCTCCAGCGTGCGGGCCACGTTCAACCATTCGCGGCGCACGCCGGCCACGCCGAACGCCGTGTTGATGAGCATGGGCCAGATGGAGCAGATGAAGATCACGAAGATGCCCGAGGCGGCCGAATCCTTGATCGTGTAGAGCGCCAGTGGCATCCAGGCCAGGGGCGAGATCGGCTTGAGCACCTGGATGAACGGGTCGAGCGCGCGGTGCACCAGCGGCGACATGCCGATGGCAAAGCCCAGCGGGATGGCGACCAATGCGGCGATCAGGTAGCCCGCGCCGACCCGGCCCAGCGAGTAGGCCAACTGGATGCCGATGCCCTTGTCGTTGGGGCCGTTGTCGTAGAACGGGTGAGCGAGCTGCTCCCAGATGGTTTGGCCCATCACGGCCAGCGTGGGGAAGTTGCTGGCCGTGCTGGCGCTGCCTGAGCCCCCTGCCGCACCGGGGTCCTTGCCCATCAGCTTCATGTACTCGGTTTGCTCGGGCGTCAGTGCAGGGCCCGCCACCACTTTGGGGAGCGTGGCCAGGTGCCACACGCCCAGCACCAACGCCAGCAAAATCAACGACAGCAGGCTGGCACGGGCGCGCTCGCTGCGCCACCAGGGGGCATGGGGTGCCGATGAGGGAGGGTGGAACATCGCCAATGCCTCAGGTGCGCTTGATGGCGAAGCTTTGGATGTAGGCCTCGGGCTTGGTCGGGTCAAAGGCTTTGCCCATCACCTTGAAGCCCGGGTAGGCG
>CAIQIL010000365.1 GCA_903871865.1 uncultured Burkholderiales bacterium | reverse complement strand
GTCATGGCGGAGGTAGTAGAAATTATTGGCTCCGTAACCGACGTCGGTGTCCGTAAACACGAGCGCATCCACATTCTCGCCGATGATGAAGCGATCGGTGACCGGTCCGCCTTGGGCCGGATCGATCGGTGTGGGCGGCAGGAAGGTGGCGGCCGACGGCGTGGTCGCCTGCAATGCCGGATGGTGGGGCTGCACCAGCGCGTCGGCGCTGTGTTCGGCCAGGGTTTGCAGGTCGGCCACGGGCAGGGCCACGACCCGGCCTGGGCGGTGGCCCACGTCGAGCAGGCGCTTGATCAGGCGCAGCCGTTCCAACTGGTCGAGCGGGTAACAGCGTTCGCCTTGCGCATCGCGCACGGGGTTCGGGAATCCATAACGCTTTTCCCAGACGCGCAGGGTGTCTTTGCTCAGGCCCGTGTCACGCTCGACGGCAGCGATCGACATCATCAGGGTGCGGGGCATGTCGTTCCTGTGGTTGGCGGGTGTGATGGGCTGCATCCAGCGGCGCCCGGCCTGCGTAGGGTCCTGGTGAGCACCGACAGGTTTTCGGGTGACCGGCAGTGCGCGCACACCGCGCTGCATCGGCTTTGAATCTGTTTTGACCTGGACAAAAACTTGTTCATGGCATGTTCACTGGCTAATATAGGCCGTCAACTTTGGTTTGACCAAGACAAACGAGGCAATCATGACGACAAAACGTGTTCAATTTTTGACATGGGCGCTGGCCGCGGTCGGCATGGGCGCTTCTGCCATGGTGCACGCCGCCGCGGGCGACGCCATGCCTGCCTCCACCGCCACGACACCCGCCACGCCGGCCGCCGCGGCCTGCCCGGGCTTGCTCAACAAGACCTTCCCGCGGCTGCAGGACGAGAAGCCGCAGTCGCTGTGCCAGTACAGCGGTAAGGTGCTGCTGGTGGTCAACACCGCCAGCTACTGCGGCTTCACGGGCCAGTACAAGGGCCTGGAGGCGCTGCACGCCAAGTACAAGGACCGCGGCCTGGTGGTGCTGGGCTTCCCCTCGGGCGATTTCGGTGAGCAGGAGAAAGCCACCAACAAGGAAATCGCCGAGTTCTGCGCCAACACCTACAGCGTCAAGTTCCCGATGTTCGCCAAGAGCCACGTGACCGGTGCCGAGGCCAACCCCTTGTTCGCCGAGCTGACCAAGGCATCGGGCACACGGCCGAAGTGGAACTTTTACAAGTACCTGGTGGCACGCGATGGCCGCGTCATCGACGCCTACAGCAGCATGACCACGCCCGACGACCGCGACCTGGTGCGCGACGTCGAGAAGGCCTTGGCGCAGTGAGTCCCGACCCTCGGCCCCACCGAAACCGAAACCGGAACCGGAGCACGCCATGAAGCGCATTGCCGTCATCGGCGCAGGCATCAGCGGCCTGGGCGCCGCCCACCACCTGAGCATCGCGCCGGGGCAGCGCCGCGTCACGCTGTTCGAGGCGGGGCGCCATTTCGGAGGCCACGCGAACACCTTCGATGTGACCTTGCGCGACGACGCCGGGCGCGAGCTCACGCATGGCGTGGACACGGGCTTCCTGGTGTTCAACGAGCGCACCTACCCGAACCTGATCGGCCTGTTCGCCGAGCTGGGCGTGCCCACGGCCGCGTCGGACATGTCCTTCTCGGTGCAGATCCCGCCCGGGGCCAGCGGCCTGGGGGGCTTGCGCCCCGGTCTGGAGTGGTGCGGCTCCTCGCTGAACACGGTGTTCGCGCAGCGCGGCAACCTGGTCTCGCCGGCCTTCTGGCGCATGCTGGGTGACCTCATGCGCTTCAACCGCCTGACCACGGCCATGGCCTTGCGCGGCAGCGAGGTCGAGCTGCGCCAGCCCATCGGCGATTTCCTGCGCGAGCAAGGCTTCGGCCCGGCCTTCCAGGAAGGCTATTTGCTGCCCATGGTGGCGTGCATCTGGTCCTGCCCGGTGCAGCAGATGATGCGCTTCCCGATGGCCACGCTGATCCGCTTCTGCCACAACCACGGGCTGCTGCAGGTGGCCAACCGGCCGCAGTGGTTCACGGTGGCGGGGGGCTCGCGGGAGTACGTGCGCCGCATCGTCGAGCGCCTGGCGGATGCACGCCTGGCCTGCCCGGTGCAAAGCGTGGTGCCCCTGGGCGAGGGCGGCGAGGCCGGTGTGATGGTGCACAGCGCCCGCGGTGCCGAGCGCTTCGACGAGGTCGTGCTGGCCTGCCATCCCGACCAGGCCTTGCGCCTGCTGGGCGCGGCCGCCAGCGAGGCCGAGCGCGGGGTGCTGGGTGCCATCCGCTACCACCCCAACCGCGCCGTGCTGCACACCGACACCGCCTTGCTGCCCCGCCGCGAAAAGGCCTGGGCCGCCTGGAACTACGAGCGCGCGCCCGACCTGGCCGGTGAGGCGCGCGCGGTCTGCCTGCACTACCTCATCAACCGCTTGCAGCCGCTGCCGTGGTCGCAGCCGGTGGTGGTGTCGCTCAACCCCTTGCGCGAGCCGGCACCCGAGACCGTGCTGGCCGAGTTCGATTACGACCACCCGGTGTTTGACCAGGCCGCCATCGAAGCGCAAGAACGCTTGCCCTCGCTGCAAGGTCGGCGCCACCTGTGGTTTGCCGGCGCATGGGCGGGTTATGGCTTCCATGAGGACGGCCTCAAGTCGGGCCTGGCCGCCGCCAAGGGCTTGCTGGCCCGCGCCGAGGGCATGGACCCGGCCGTTCCGGACCAGGGGCTGGCCGCATGAGCGATGCCCCAGGTCCTGCCAGACCGCTGGTCGTACCGCAGACAGCACCGCATACCGCACCGCAGATCGGTTTTGGGCAGGTGCGCCACACCCGGCTCAAGCCGGCGCACCATGCCTTTGCCTACCCCAACTGCTTCTGGTTGCTGCCCCTGCGCACCTTGGCCCGCCAGCCGGTGGCCGCGGTGCGCCGCAACGCGCGGGGCTGGCTGAGCTTCCACGACGCCGACCATGGCGATGGCCGTAGCGACGCGCTGGCCTGGTTGGACGGGCTGCTGCACGGTGCCGGCGTGTGGCGGGCCGATCTGGCCGAGGGCGAGGTCTGGTTGCAAACCTACCCGCGCGTGCTGGGCCACAGCTTCAAGCCCGTGAGCTTCTGGTACGTGCACCGCGCCGATGGCCGCCTGCACGCGGTGGTGGCCGAGGTCAACAACACCTTCGGCGAGCGCCACTGTTATGTGCTGGGCGGCGGGGACGAGGGCCTGGCCTGGGGGCAGGAGGTCTGCGCGGACAAGGTCTTCCACGTCTCGCCTTTCTGCCACGTGGAAGGGCGCTACCGCTTCCGCTTCATGCGCGCGGCCACGCCGCAGGGCGAACGCCTCATCGCCCGGGTGGACCACGACGATGCGCAAGGGCCCCTCATCCAAACCGCGCTCAGCGGCGTATTGCATCCCATGGACGCTGCATCGCTGCGCCGCGCCAAGCTGGGCTGGCCCCTGCTGACGCTGGGTGTGGTGGCGCGCATCCACTGGCAGGCACTGCGTTTGTGGGTCAAGCGCGTGCCGTTTTTCAGCAAACCCGAGCCCCCGGCTCGCTCCGTCACCGGCCCCCACGGGCCCGCCACACCATGAACCGCATGACCTCCGCTTCGTCGCTGTCCTCGGATGAGCACCAGGCTCTGCACCAAGCCCTGCCCCAGGACGCGCCCGCCGCTGCCCGTGTGGTGCTCAAGTTGCTGCAGCGCCTGCAGGTGGGTTCGCTCGATGTGCAATTCCCGCATGGCGGCACGGCGCACTTCGGCCAGGCCGTGGCCGTGGACGTGCCCGCACCGCGCGCGGTGCTGCGCCTGCACCACTGGGACATGTGCGCGGCGGTGCTGAAGTCGGGCGACATCGGCTTCGCCGAGGCCTACATCGCCGGTCACTGGTCCACGCCGGACCTGACCGCGCTGCTCAAGCTGTTCATCGCCAACCGCAACATCATCGAAGAGGCCATCTACGGCCACTGGTGGGGCCGCCTGGCCTACCGCATCCGCCACCTGCTCAACCGCAACTCCAAGGCCAACAGCCGCAAGAACATCCAGGCCCACTACGACCTGGGCAACGACTTCTACCGCCTCTGGCTGGACCGCACCATGAGCTATTCCAGCGCCTGGTTCGAGGGCGACCTGGGCAAGCCCATGGTCGAGGCCCAGCGCGCCAAGGTCAAGCGCGCCTTGAACGAAGCGGGCGTGGTGGCCGATGGCACCTCGCGCCGCGTGCTGGAGATCGGCTGCGGCTGGGGCGGCCGGGCCGAGATCGCCGCGGCCGAGCACGGCGCCCACGTCACGGGCGTGACCTTGTCCACCGAGCAACTGGCCTGGGCGCAGCAGCGCATGGCCGATGCAGGCCTGGCCGACCGCGCCGACCTGCGCCTGCAGGACTACCGCGACATCGCCGACGCGCCCTTCGATGCCATCGTCTCCATCGAGATGTTCGAGGCCGTGGGCCGCGAATATTGGGCCGGCTACTTCGCCACGCTCAACCGCTGTCTGAAGGATGGCGGCCAGGCCTGCGTCCAGACCATCACCATCGACGACGCGCTGTTCGACCGCTACGTGAAGTCCACCGACTTCATCCAGCAGTACATCTTCCCCGGCGGCCTGCTGCCCTGCGACCGCGCCTTCCGCGAGGAGGCCCGCAAGGCCGGCCTGGAGGTCACCAACGCCCTGGCCTTCGGCCCCGACTACGCCGAGACCCTGCGCCGTTGGCGTGCCGACTTCCACACCCACCTCCAGCAGGTGCAGGGCCTGGGCTTTGACGAACGCTTCCAGCGCATCTGGGAGTTCTACCTCGGCTACTGCGAGGCGGCTTTCGACATGGGCAACACCAACGTCGTGCAGTACACCCTGCGCAAGCCTGCCGCTGGCAGGGCTGTCTGACGCGGATGTCTGGCGCTGGCAACAACACGCAGCGCAGCGCGCTTTACGGCCTCCTGGGCCTGCCCCTGGCCTTCGTGGCCATGCCGCTGTACGTGGTGCTGCCTGCGCACTATGGCCAGACGCTGGGCGTGTCGCTCGGCGCCCTGGGCGCGGTGCTCTTGCTGACGCGCCTGGCCGATGCCCTCATCGACCCGCTGCTGGGCCGCTGGGTGGACCACCTGCTCGCCCACGCGGGGCAACGTCGCCTGGCCGTGCTGGCCGCGGCGGTCGTGCTGGCGCTGGGCTTCGTGGCGCTGTTCTTCCCGCCGATGGCCTGGGCGCCCATGCGCCACCAGGGTGCTTTGCTGGCTTGGTGCGCGCTGACGCTGGTGATCACCTTCCTGGCCTACAGCCTGCTCAGCGTGGCGCACCTGGCCTGGGGCACCCGCTTGGGCGGAGACGTCGGCCAGCGCGCGCGCCTGGTGGCGTGGCGCGAGGGCTTTGGCCTGTTCGGCGTGCTGGCGGCCAATGTGCTGGCCACGCAGGCGGGCATGGGCTGGACCTCGGCCGTGCTGGCCACCGCCCTGGTGCTGGGCGTGTGGGCCTTGCTGCGCGGACCGGCGCCGGCCACGGCGACCGATGCGCCAGGCGCTGTGGCCGGCGACACACCCGCTGCCCCTGTGCCCCTGGGCCTGCCCTGGCGCGGCAGCGGTTTCCGCCGCCTGATGGCGCTCTTCCTGGTCAATGGCGTGGCCAGCGCCATCCCGGCCACGCTGGTGCTGTTCTTCGTCCAGGACCGCCTGAAGGCCATGGACGCCGCGCCGCTGTTCCTCGGCCTGTACTTCCTGATGGCGGCGCTCAGCGTGCCCTGGTGGGTGCGCTGCATCGCGCGCATCGGGGCCATGCGCAGTTGGGCCCTGGGCATGGCGATGGCGCTGGTGAGCTTTGCCGGCGTCCTGTGGCTGGGCGAGGGTGACCGCGCGGCCTACATCGCCATCTGCCTGGCCGGGGGCTGGGCCTTGGGCGCCGACCTCACCGCCCCGGGCACCCTCTTGACGGGGGTGGTGCAACGCGCCGGCCACGCGGGCCAGGCCGAAGGCGCCTACGCCGGCTGGTGGCAGTGGGCCACCAAGCTGAACCTGGCGTTGGCCGCCGGCCTGGCCTTGCCGACGCTGCAGGCGCTCGGCTACCACCCGGGGGCGCAGGACCCCGGCGCGCTGATGGCGCTCACGCTGGCCTATGGCGGCTTGCCCTGTGTGTTCAAGCTGGTGGCCATGGGCGCGTGCTGGCGTTGGCGCCACCATCCGGCGCTGGCCTGAGGCGCCCTGAACCCAGACCCTTCGCTCCCCGGTCCCCGTCTTTTCGCACCGAACCCATCCCCAGGAGCCTCCATGCCGCACCCCATGCCCCTGCGCCGCCGCGCCACCCGCATCCTCTCGGCCGCCGCCGTGGCCCTGACCGTCGCCCTGGGCGCCGGTTGCGCCAGCGCGCCCCAGCCCAGCGACTACGCCCAGCAGCAGCCCAAGCTGGATTTCCGCGCCTATTTCAACGGCCCGGTGAGCGCGCAAGGCCTGTTCACCGACCGCGACGGTCGCGTGGTGAAGCGCTTCAGCGTGGCCATGGTCGGGCGCTGGGAAGGCCAGCAAGGCGTGCTGGAAGAAGATTTCACCTACAGCGATGGCACCCGCCAGCGCCGCGTCTGGCGCCTGACCGACCTCGGTGGCGGACGCTTCGAGGGCCGGGCCGACGACGTCGTGGGCGTGGCCTTGGGCGAGTCGGCCGGCAACGCGCTGCGCTGGCGCTACACCCTGCAGGTGCCGGTGGACGGGCGCGTCATCGAGTTCCAGTTCGACGACTGGATGTACCAGATGGACGACCGCACCATGATCAACAAAGCCGCCATGCGCAAGTTCGGCATCACCTTCGGCGAGGTCACGCTGAGCTTCCTCAAGCCCTGAGCGCCGCACCAGGGCAAGGTTGTGCCACCCGATCGAGGGGGCGACTGGCTGACACCCCGTGCATTCCCGCACGCGGGCCCTTGTGGGAGGGCCATCCGCCCTCAAGTCGGGGAGTGACGGGGCCGATGAAGCCGTCATGATGGAATTGGTCCACCGGCTCACGGCCCTGACGGAAGACAGCCTGAAAGACTCTGGAGCGTCGTCAATGCACATGCTTTACAACTCGGACAGCTACGCGGTCGTCCAGATCGAGATGCCCTCGCAGGCACAGCCTGAGCGGGGTGCTGCCGCCGTGGCCCAGGACCTGGTGCCTGCCCTGACCCGGGGTGGCTACGAAATCGTGGACAAGTTCGCACGCAAGGAGCTCTTCATCGAGGGCGCCATGGCCGAACAGTTCAAGGAAGGGGTCGAGGCGCTCATCGAGTCCTCGCCCAGCATCGAGGAATTCGATGCCTACCTGGAGCGCTACGCCGGCATGGCGCAGCAGCCCGTCGTGATGCACTGAACGCTTTTCGCGTTTCAAGCCACCCCTGTCACCTCAAGTTCACGCGCACTCCCGCCGATAAACGATCACGCACCGAAGCGTGGACCGTTTCGGCGCCGGCCTCCCGACCAGGAGGCTGTATCAAGGAGCGCGCATGTCCATTCCTCTCATGGCTTCGCACCTGCAGGGTTCGGCACTGGCGCCGGCCTGGTTGCTCATGGTGTACGCCATCTCACTGCAAAGCATGGTGATTCGCCGGGTGCGGGCGAACGACCGTGAAGCGGCCGTGGCCTGGTGGCTGGGCGGTGCGCTGGTCGTGGGCACGGGCATCTGGGCGGGCAGTTTCCTCGGGCTGGTGGCCCTGAAGGTGCCCATCAAGATCGGTTATGTGCGCGACGTGGTGATGGCGTCCTGGCTGCCTGCGGTGGTGGTCAGCGCCATGGCCTTGTGGCTGCAAACCCATTCGATGGCATCGCTGAAGCTGCGCATCATGGGCGCCACGCTGGTGGCCTTGGGCCTGTGCATGCTGCTGTTCGTGAACGCCTCGTCGATCATGATCCAGCCCGGTCTGAGCTGGGACGGCGGCACGCTCAGTGCGGCCGTGCTGGTCCTGTTGCTGGGCTGCGGCGTGGGCTCGCGTTTGATGCGCGACGACCTGGCGCGCGAGCCCCACCAGGCCCGCCACCTGGGCGTGGCCGTGCTGGTGGGCTCCATCGTCTGGGCGGGCATGACCCTGCAGGTCAGCAGCATTGGCGTGAAGCTCAACGCCGTGTGCCTGAGCGCCGACCAGCTCTCGGGCGACAACCTGCAGCTGCTGCTGACGGTGGCCGTGCTCATCCTCATGGTGATGACCCACGTGGGCACCATCCAGGACGCCCGCGCCCTGGCCAAGACACAGGCCTTGAGCGAGTCGCTCAAGGAGGCGCAAGAGGCGCTGGAGGAAGCTTCCCAGCGCGACGCCGTCACCGGCCTGCCCAACCGCCTGGGCTTCGAGCAACAGCTGCGCAGCGTCATCGACGCGCCGCGCGAAACGGCCCTGCACCTGTGCGTGCTGCGCCTGAACATCGACGGCTTCCACGCCTTCGCCGCGACCTACGGCCACACCCTGGGCGACAAGCTCATCCACACCCTCTCGCTGCGCCTGCAGGGCATGGTCCGCGAGGGCGATGTGCTGGCCCGCTCCGACACCGACGAGTTCCTGCTGGCCTGCCGCGGCGCGCCCGACGAGCGCACCATGGCCGTGCTGGCGCAGCGCCTGCAAGACGCCATCCACGTGCCTTGCCTGATCCAGGACCAGGACATCGTGGTCAGCAGCTCGATCGGCATCGCGCGCTACCCGGACAGCGCCTCGGCCGAGCAGCTCATCACCCACTCCAACGACGCCATGCTCACGGCCCGCCGTGCGGGTGGCGGCGTCTATTGCATCTACGAGCGCGGCATGGACCGCGCCAGCGCCGCCCAGGTCGAGATGCAGCGCGACCTGCGCCACGCCGTGGCGCGTCACGAGCTGCAGCTCTACTTCCAGCCCAAGCTGCGCGCCACCACCGGCGAGCTGGCGGGCGTGGAGGCGCTGCTGCGCTGGCACCATCCCAAGCGCGGCATGGTCAGCCCGGCCGAGTTCATCCCGGTGGCCGAGCGCTTTGGCCTGATCGGCGAGCTGGGCCTGTGGGTGCTGGACGAAGCCTGCCGCCATGTGCGGCTGTGGCACGAGGCGGGCCTGGACATCCCCGTGGCCGTCAACGTCTCGGTGCACCAGCTGCGTCAGCCTGACCTGGAGCAGCGCGTGCGCGAAGCCCTCAAGCGCCACCGCGTGCCGGCGCGCATGCTCATCATGGAGATCACCGAGTCGGTGGCCATGGAAGACATCGAAGCCTCGATGCGGGTGTTCGACATGCTCGACCAGATCGGCGTGCGCCTGTCCATCGACGACTTCGGCACCGGCTATTCCTCGCTGAGCTACCTGCGCCGCCTGCCCGCGCGCCAGCTCAAGATCGACCGCAGCTTCGTGCGCGACCTCGACAGCAGCCTGGACGCCCAGGCCATCGTCGAGGCCGTGGTGCGCCTGGCCCATGCGCTGGGCCTGAAGGTGGTGGCCGAAGGCGTGGAGACGCAGGACCAGGCCGACATCCTCGCCCAGCTGCATTGCGACGAGCTGCAAGGCTTCCTGTTCGCGCGGCCCATGGCCGAGCACACCTTGCTGAGCTGGTTGCAGCAGCGCGGCAAGCCCGTGCCGCCCACCCAGGTCCGCGTCGAGCAAGAGCAGGGCGTGACCCTGGCCCAAAGCCGCGATCACGGTGACGACGACGACATCCTGACCGCGTGGTCGGACCTGGAGGCTTCCCCACCATGAGCCTGGCCTCATGAACGCCGAGCCGAGCGCACCCTGGTGGTGGTTGCTGCTGGCCCTGGTGGCCGTGGCCGCCCTGACGGCCGCTTTGCGGCTGTGGGTGCAGTCGCGCGGGCGCAGCGGGGTGCCTGCGGCCACGGTGCCGTCAGCGACCGCGCTGCATGGGTTGACGTCGGCATCGCACGTGCCCCCGGTGCAGCCAGTGCCTCACGTGCCCGCTGACCCGGCCGTCCAGCGGGTGGTGTCGGCCCAGGATGCGCTCACCGGCCTGGCCAGCCGCTTGCAGCTGGAAGACCGCCTGGACGCCGCCGCCCTGCGCGCCGAGTCGCACCAGCGCCGGCTGGCTTTGCTCTACATCGACATCGACGGCTTCAAGCCCATCAACGAATCGTATGGCTACGAAGCGGGCGACGCCTTGCTGCGGGAGGTGGCACAGCGCCTGACCGGCCTGGGGCGCTCCACCGACACGCTGGCGCGCATGGGCGCCGACGAGTTCATCATGCTGATGGACGGCGACCCCGACCACGCCTCGGCCGCGCTCGTGGCCGACCGCATCCGCCAGGCCTTGCAGCGGCCCTACCTGCTGCAGGGCCGCGAGGTGCACCTGTCGTGTTCCATCGGCATCGTGCTCTACCCCGACCACGGCCCGCGCGCGCGCCTGATTGCCCGGGCCGATGCGGCCATGCTCGCGGCCAAACGCGCGGGCGGCAACATCCACTGCTTCTTTGCCGACACCATGGACCCCGGCGCGCTGGAGGCCATCGAGCTGCAGCGCGATCTGCGCCGCGCCCTGGAGACCAACACCGGCCTGGAGCTGCACTACCAGCCCAAGATCGACAGCCGCACCGGTCGCATCAGTGGCGTCGAAGCGCTGATGCGCTGGCACCACCCCGAGCGCGGCGCGGTCAGCCCCGTCGTGTTCGTGCCCGTGGCCGAGCGCTTCGGCCTCATCGGCGCCCTGGGCCAGTGGGTGACCGACGAGGCCTGCCGCCAGCTGCGCATCTGGCAGGACACCGGCTTGCGCATGCACGTGGCGATCAACCTGTCGGTGCACCAGCTGCGCCAGACCGACCTGGTCGAGCGCGTGCAGGGCTCGCTGGCGCGCCACGACATCGCCGGTGGCCGCGTGACGTTCGAGGTCACCGAATCGGCCGCAATGGAAGACCCGCAAGCCTCGCTGCGCGTGTTCGAGCGCCTGGCGCAGCTGGGGGTGTCCTTGTCGATCGACGACTTCGGCACCGGCTACTCCTCGCTGAGCTACCTGCGCAGGCTGCCCGCCCGCCAGCTCAAGATCGACCGCAGCTTCGTGCAGGACGTCGCCACCCAGGAAGACGCCCAGGCCATCGTGCGCGCCGTCATCAAGCTGGCCCACGCCCTGGGGCTGAAGGTGGTGGCCGAGGGCGTGGAAACCGTGGCCCAGCAGGACGTGCTCAAGCGCATGGGCTGCGACCAGTTGCAAGGCTTCCTGTTCGCCAAGCCCATGCCCGCGCGCCACCTGCAGCTGTGGGTGATGGGCGATGGCGTGCCGGCGCGGCAAATGCAATTCCGCGACAGCCAGTTCGAGCACGACGACACCGACGGCCAGCGCCCCGACAACGACGAGGACCTGATCTGAGCGCCCGGTGCAGGCCTGGCGGGGGCGCCGTAAAATCAGGCCCATGAACACCGCCAACGCCCATGCCAGCGCCCCCGTGGCGCGCCGCCCCTACACCCGCGCCGCGCAGCTGCCCGAGATCATGCGCCAGCGCATCGTGGTGCTGGACGGCGCCATGGGCACCATGATCCAGCGCTACAAGCTGGGCGAGGCCGACTACCGCGGCACGCGTTTCGCTGCGCACGGCAAGGACCTCAAGGGCAACAACGAGCTGCTGCAGCTGACCAAGCCTGAGGTCATCCGCGAGATCCACGAGCAGTACCTCGCCGCCGGCGCCGACCTCATCGAGACCAACACCTTCGGCGCCACCACCGTCGCCCAGGACGACTACGACCTGCCCGAGCTGGCCATCGAGATGAACCTCGTGGCCGCGCGCATGGCCCGCGAGGCCTGCGACAAATACAGCACGCCCGACAAGCCGCGCTTCGTGGCCGGCGCCATCGGCCCCACGCCCAAGACGGCCAGCATCAGCCCCGACGTGAACGACCCGGGCGCGCGCAACGTCGACTTCGACACCCTGCGCCAGGCCTACTACGAGCAGGCCAAGGCCCTGATGGACGGCGGCTGCGACGTCTTCCTGGTCGAAACCATCTTCGACACGCTCAACGCCAAGGCGGCCATCTTCGCCCTCGACGAGCTGTTCGAGGACACCGGCGAGCGCCTGCCCATCATCATCTCGGGCACCGTGACCGACGCCTCGGGCCGCATCCTCTCGGGCCAGACCGTGAGCGCCTTCTGGCACTCGGTGCGCCACGCCCACCCGCTGGCCATCGGCCTGAACTGCGCTTTGGGCGCCACGCTGATGCGCCCTTACGTGGAAGAGCTGGCCAAGATCGCGGGCGACACCTTCATCAGCTGCTACCCCAACGCCGGCCTGCCCAACCCCATGAGCGACACCGGCTTCGACGAGACGCCCGAGATCACGGGCGCGCTGGTCGAGGAGTTCGCCAAGTCGGGCTTCCTGAACATCGCCGGCGGCTGCTGCGGCACCACGCCCGACCACATCGCGGCCATCGCCCGGCGCGTGAGCGCTTACCAGCCGCGCTGCCTGCATGGCGGCGCCACGGGCTTCCTGTCGAACCTGGCGGCTTGAAATCCCGCTGACCGAGCCTCAGAACAACTCGATGCGGGGCACTTCCGGGCTGGCCAGTTCGACCTCGGCCGTCTGAGTCGTCGGTGCATTGCTGGCGCCAGGTTGTGCCGTGTTCGATGCGGTGTGCCCGATGTGCCCCTTGCGGCTTTGCTGGGTGCCCGCCGCGCGGCGCACCTCGTTGTGCGCGATGCGCTGCGCCTCCGAGACATAGCCGTCTGCCCAGCGCTCCATCAATTCTTCGAGCGCATGCGGTGGAGGAGGGGCGTCGCCGCCCACCAGGGCGTACAGCGCGGCGCTGTGCTCGGACAGGCTGCCCAGTGCCGATTCCACCTGTTCCAGCAACTGCCGGTTGACGTCCTGAAATTGCATGTGGCCCATGGCGTCGATGATGTCTGTGGTGATGACCTCGATGCCCGCGTGCATGTTCTGCGACAGCTGTGACAGGTAGGGGACGACCTCGTCCAGACTGGCGCTGATTTGCGCGATGTGCGAGGCCACGGCGGTGAGCTGGTGGGCCGCGCTGCCTTCGGAGTCCAGCTGGTTGGCCTGCACCAGCTCGCTCTCGATGGTGTCGGCCACGTTGTGGATGCCTTCGCTGATTTGCTGGGCCGCTTCGGCGGTCTGTGCCGACAGTCGCCGCACCTCGGTGGCCACGACCTTGAAGCCGGCGCCCTCCGGGCCGGCGCGCGCAGCCTCGATGGAGGCGTTGATGGACAGCAGGCTGGTCTGGCGCGAGATGTCGCTGATCAGCGCGGCCAGCGGCGTCAGGCGCCGCACCTGGTCGACGACCAGACCGATGCGCTGTTGGTTGAGCTTGCGCGCCGTGATGAAGGCCTCCTGCGACGAGGCCAGTGTGGCCACCGTCGCACGGTTGCCATCGGCTTCGTGTTGGGACGCCTCGGAGATGTGCCTGGACCGCCCCACCGCTTCCATGACATGGTGGTGCAATTCGCTGCTGCGCTGGTGCACGCGGTGCAGTCGCTCGACCATCTCCAGCACGGCGTGCTCGGAAGTCTGGATGGTCACGCCCACTTGCTTTTGTAGGATGGCGAAACACTGCTCCAGCCGCGCCAGGTCCTGGCTGACCACCTCGGTCACGGTTTCCGGGGTATCGCTGCGGTAGATGCGGAAGTCGGCTGCCACCAGGCCGAGCAAGGTGCAGCCCACAGCGGTCAGCTCGGCGGCCAGGGAGAGGGCGCCAGGGACAAAAGCGTGGAGCCCCGCCAGCAAGACCGCCACCAGTCCCAGCACGCAGCCGCGGCTGAGCCATCGAGCCAACCGTCGTTTGCGAATGTACTGTGCGGCCTCATCGCTGGAGGGAGGCGCAGGCGGCACGCTGCCGTGAGTCCGGGCAGCTTGCCCGAGTGCGTCCATGGTGGGAGGTGAAGTGGCATCCATGAGGCGTCCTTCTGTCCAAGTGCGGCGGTCGTGGCGCGGCGCATCAGGCGCCGGGCAGCACCTGCTTGACGATGCGCACCAACTCGCTGCCCACCACGGGCTTGATCAGCCAACCCGACGCCCCGAGCTTTTTGGCCTCATCGCGTTTGGTGGCTTGACTCTCGGTGGTCAGCGCCAGGATGGGCGTGAAGCGCAAGATCTTGCGCGCCTCTTTGATGAGCAGCAGCCCGTCCATTTTGGGCATGTTGATGTCGGTGATGATGAGGTCAGGCTTGAGGCCAGCCTGGATCTTGTGAAGCGCCTGCTCGCCGTCGCAGGCCGTGTCCACCTTGAACCCGCTGATCTCGAGGGTGCTCTTGAGGCTCATCAGCATGGTGCTGGAGTCGTCCACCAGAAAAACGGATTTCACGATCGCTGCCTTTCAATGCTCAGTCGCTGACCTGTCCCGGCGCGCAGCCCAGGGCCTGAGCGAGCCACGGGTCGGCCGCGTGCCCATGCACCTGTGGCTTGACCAGCAGCAACACTTGCAGGACGGCCGCGTGCACATGCACGCACTTGCTCAGGTTTACGGCTGGTTTGGCCTGTTGCTTGAGCCAGCCGAACAGTGTTTCTGCGTCCTCGACCGTGACAATGTCTTCAAGCGCCGCGTATTTCTTGAGGTAACGGATGCCCATCAGACCAACTCCTTGGGGTTGAGGACCATCAGCACGCTGCCATCGCCCATGAGGGCGGTGCCTGCGAAACCGGTGAGCCCGGCCAGCACGCCTTCCAGCGGCTTGAGGATGATGTCGGTGGCGCCGTGGAACTGGTCGACCAGCAGGCCGACGTTCTCGTTGCCAAAGCGCACCACCAGCACAGCGTGTTCGCCCTCTTCGTTGAGGTGCGGCGTGTCGTCCAGCGCCAGCAGGCCGTGCAGTGCGCGCAGCGGCACGATGCGCCCGCGCAGCACGGTGGTCTGGGCCTGCTTGAAGTGGTGGATGTCGTCGGCGTGCACGCGGACGGTCTCGACGATGAGGTCCATCGGCACGCCGAAGCGACGCCCGCCCGCCTCGATGATCATCACGTTGGTGACGGCCATCGACAGCGGCAGCGACAGGCGCAAGCGGGTGCCCTTGCCGAACTGGCTGCTGAGCTCGACGTGCCCATTGATGCGCTCGACCGCCGTGCGCACCACGTCCATGCCCACGCCGCGCCCCGACAGGTCAGAGATGGTGTCGGCGGTGGAGAAGCCCGGTAGGAAAATCAGCTGCACGGCCTCGGTGTCGGTCAGCGTGGCGGCCTTGTCTTCGGGGATGAGGCCACGCTCGATGGCCTTGCGGCGGATGCGGTTCGGGTCCACGCCCGCGCCGTCGTCGTCGATCTCGATGACCACGCGGTCGGATTCTTGCCGCGCGGCCACGCGGATGGTGCCGTGCGTTGGCTTACCGGCCTTGCGGCGCGCCTCTGGCAGCTCGATGCCGTGGTCCAGGCTGTTGCGGATGATGTGGATGAGCGGGTCCGCCAGCGACTCGATGACGTTCTTGTCGGCCTCGGTGTCTTCGCCTTCCACGACCAGTTCGACCTCTTTGCCCAGCTTGCGCGAGATGTCGCGCACCAGCCGGCCGAAGCGCTGGAACACGGTGCCCACGGGCAGCATGCGCACCTGCATGATGGCGTGCTGCATGTCTTCGGCGATGCGGTTGATGACGGCGTACTGGGCCTTGATCTCGCGGGCCAGTTCGCGCTGCTGGAAGTGCGTCTCGGCACGCTGGGCGAGGTAGGGCAGGGCGTTCTTGGCCACCACCATCTCGCCGATCAGGTCCATCAGCCGATCGACTTTTTCCTGGCCGACCTTGAGCACCTTCTGGTGGCCGCCGTCATCGCCCGGGCTGCGGCGGGCCGCATCGGGCGGTGTGCCAGGCGGCAGGCCGCTGCCGTCGCAGGCGGGATGGTCGGCATGTACGTCCAGGCCATCGGGGCGGTCGGTGGCCTTGCTGGCGTCGCCGTGGGCTTCGCCGGTGGGGCGGTGTTGTGCGGCCCACTGGCCCACGGCCGCTGCCGAAGCGTTCGCGGGCAAGGCCAACAAGGTGGTCAGGTGCAGGGCGGCGCTCTCGCCGGCGGTGGCACGCAGCAGGCCTTGCAGGGACAGGCGCACGGCGGCGACGGTGCCCGGAGCGATGCCGCTGCGGGCCAGCAGGGCGATCTGGTCGTCCCAGATCTGCAGGGCGCGCTTGCGCAGGTTGGCGGAGGATTGCCCACCGCCTGGCGCCACCGACAAGGTGGGTGCCGCGGTCGTGGCTGCCATGGGCACAGGCGCGGGCGCAGCCACCGGCGGGGCCGGGCGCAGTGCGCTCAGGGCGATGACTTCGACCTGCTCGGGCACGCAGCGGAAGTGGTCGCTGACGTAGGCGATGGGCGCGTCGCTCAGACCCACCAAGTCCAGGTTGCACTGGTAGCAGTCGGCCTCCTCGGCGGGCGGCCAGTCACCTTGCGTGCTCACGTCCAGGTGCTTGAGGGCCGGCATCTGGCGGCTCAGCAGCCACGGGTCCTCACCCTTGAAGAAGCACTCGGGCTCGGGTCGGTAGCGCCACACCACGGCGTCGGGGAAGCGCTCCAGCAGCGCGGTGGGGATGCGGTCCATCCAAGCCGGCGCAGGGGTGACGTGGGGCGTGGTCGCGGGGACGAGGGCCGGTGCCGCGCTGGCGTCGGCAGCCGGCACGGCAGACGGCGCAGCAGCAGACATATCGGTCGCTGCCTTCGGTGCAGGTCCCGCCAGGTGGGCGCGCAGCGCGGTCGCCAGGGCCTGTGAACGCCCTTCTGCGGCCGAAGAAATGGCCCCAGTCTGCTCGATCTCGTCGATCATCTGGGCGGTGAAATCCATCGCGTCGAGCAAGGCATCGGCCATGTCGTTGCTGTAGCCCAGCGTGCCATTGCGCACGCGGTCGAGCAGGTCTTCACCAGCATGCACGACGCGCTCCAGCGGCTTGAACTCGAACAGGCCGCAGTTGCCCTTGAGGGTGTGCACCAGTCGGAACAGGTCGTTGAGCAGCTCGGCGTCGGTCGGGCTTTTTTCCACTTCCAGCAGGCGCTGGCCGATCTGCTCCAGGCAGTCGCGCGCCTCCAGGATGAACTGGTCCAGCAATTCGGTTTGGTTCATGCACGCACTCCTTCGGCGGCCTTGAGGGCCACCGCGGCGTCGCCCAGCAGCAGGGCGGCGGTCAGCACCAGCTCCTGGGGTTTGGCCGGTTTGACCAGGTAGCAGTTGGCGCCCGCGTCGAAGGCCACGCTGGTGTCCTGCGACTGCGCCTCGGTCGACACCATCATCACGGGGGCCTGCATGGCGCTGGGGTGGCGCCGCAGCTCACGCACGAAGGTGTAGCCGTCCATCTTGGGCATGTTGATGTCCACGACGTAGAGGTCGAAGGGGGTCTCAGGGGGCTGGTTGTTGACCTTCTCCAGCGCCTCCAGGCCGTTGATGGCTTCGTCGGTTTGCCAGCCGGCATCGCCGAGGATCTTGCGGTGGTACATGCGCACGGTGGCGGCATCGTCGATCACGAGAACGCGGTTCATCGTTGGGCCTCCATGGGCTTTTCATAGACCATCGCATCGGGGAAGCGGCGCACGTTGAAGAGCGACGAGATGCGGCTCATCGACTCGGAGTGGCCCAGGCAGACGAAGCCGCCCGGGCGCAGTGCGTCGTACATCGCCTCGGCTGCGATGCGCCGGGAGATGTCGTCGAAATAGATCAGCAGGTTGCGACAAAAGATCACGTCGATGTCGCGGAAGCGCCGTGTGTCGTTGGGATCGCTGAGGTTCACGCGGCTGAAGTCCACCGCGTCGACGATGTCGCGTGAGAGCTTCCAGTCGCCCTCTGGCGTGCGGTTGAAGTACTTGGCCAGGTAGGGCTTGGGCAGGTTCGAGATGGACCGGTCCGAGTAAACGCCGCGCTGGGCTGACTGCAGCACCGCGGTGTCGATATCGGAGGACAGGATTTCGACGTCGTATTGATCGATCAGCGGCCAGCGCTCCAGCAGGTAGATGGCGATCGAGTAAGGCTCCTCGCCCGTGGACGAGGGGATCGACCAGATGCGCAGGCGCGAGCCCGGCTTGCGCTTGGCCACGATGTCGTCGAGCATGCTGTGGACCAGGCAGTCGAACTGGTACGCCTCGCGGAAGAAGTAGGTCTCGTTGACGGTCATGGTGTTGACCAGGGCCTGCATCTCCATGCCGTCGGTTTCGAAGCGCAACTTGACGAAGTAGCTGCGAAAGCTGTCTGTACCTGTGGCTTCGATGCGCTCGATCAAACGCTTGTCCACGAAGTAGCGTTTGGTGTGGTCGAACTGGATGCCCGTCTTGCGGTAAAAAAACTCGCGGAACTTTTCAAAGTCGGCTTCCGTGATCGTGGGCTTCTCGATGGCGACGGCTTTCATGCGCCCTCGATTCTTTGCTGCGCCAGGTCCGCAGCGAAGCCGATGAAGGGGTCATCGGCGAATCGCTGACGGGCCAGCTGGAGGGCCTGGCAAGCCTGGGGTGTGCCAACCTCGGCCAGCACCTCCAGGGCGGCGGCCACCACGTTGATGTGGGGGTCGTGGGTCAGCACGTTGGACAGCCACTTGCCCACCTGGGGGTGGCGCAGGTCGTTCATCAGGTTGAGGGTGAAGATGCGGACGTCGGCATCGGTGTCGCGCAGCAGCACCTCGATGTGCGGACCGACCTCCTCTGGCAGCTCCGACAGGACCTCGATGGCGCCGTTGCGCAGGTTGGCGTCTTCGCTGCGCAGCAGCGGCACGAGGCCCTCCACCACGTCGTCACCGCCCAGGCAGCCCAGCGTGGTGAACATCACTTCGCGCACGCTCAGGTCGCGCTCGCGGCCCAGGAACTCGCACAGCGCGGGCACGGCATCGGGGTGGATGGCCAGGTCGCGGGCGGCCCAGCGGCGCACGCCGGGGTCCGGATCCTGAAGTTGCTCGATCAGGCCTTCGGTGTCACGCGGGTAGTCCCGCGGTTCGATGCGGCGAAGGCCCGCTGAATCAGTGGCTCGTCGCAATCCCATGGGATGTCCTTTCGCTGCGTTGCAGCCAGCCAATGAGCTGGCGCGCGATGTCCTGGCAGGGCAGCACGGTGGTGGCGCCACCTCGGGCGATCAATTCGCCCGGCATCCCGAACACCACCGCCGTGGCCTCGGATTCGGCGATGGTGCGGCCACCGCCGCGCTTGAGTTGGGTCATGGCCGCGGCGCCGTCGTCGCCCATGCCAGTGAGCTGCACGCCCGTGATCTGCGTCGGGTCGAGGTGGCGCATGGCGCTTTCCACCAGCACGTCCACCGAGGGGTGCCAGGGGTGGTTCGGCGATTCGGGCTTGGACGCGGCCACCAGCCGCCCGAGGCGCTCCATAACGATCATGTCGGTGCCACCCTGGCCGATGTAGATGTGGCCTGGCTCCAGCGGCATGGGCGTGGCCACTTCCTTGACGCGCAGCTGGCAGAGGCGGTCCATGCGCCGCGCGAAGGCGTCGGTGAAGTTGGGCGGCATGTGCTGGGCCACCAGCACCGGGCAGGGGAAGTGCGCGGGCAGCTGCGGCAGGATGTCTTCCAGCGTGCGCGGCCCGCCGGTGGACACGCCGATGATGACGACCTCCAGGCCGCGGTGCCGACCGCCGCGCACCTCATGGGGTGCCGCGTGGGTGGGCGCGGACGGCGTGGCCGATGCGCCCCGCTGGCCGAACCGCGAGGGCGTGGGGTGCAGGGTGCGCGGTGCGCTGCGCAGCGGCGCGCGTGCCGATGGGGTCGCGCTGGAACGGGCCGCAGCCTCGGCTTGCGGCGCATCGCTGCCCTTGGCAGCGTCGACCGACATCGCACCGGAAACCGTCGCGGCTTTCAGTAAGCGTTCGGCCAGAAACAAACCGTTCAATGCCAGCGCGGTAGAAACCTGGGTGCCGTTAATCAGTG
>CAIQIL010000364.1 GCA_903871865.1 uncultured Burkholderiales bacterium | reverse complement strand
GCGTTCAGCGCCAGGATGTTGGTCTGGAAAGCGATGCCGTCGATCACGGTGATGATGTCGGTGATCTTGCGGGCGCTGGCGTGGATGGCCTCCATGGTGTGCACCACCTGGGACACCACCTCGCCGCCGCGGCGGGCCTGGCTGGCGGCCTCGGCGGCCATGCCTTGCGCCGAGGACGACGACGCGGCGTTGTGCTGCACCGTGCTGCTGAACTCTTCCATCGACGAGGCGGTGTGCTGCAGGCGGGCCGCGGCTTGCTCGGTGCGGTGGTTGAGGTCCTGGTTGCCCGTGGCGATCTGCTGGCTGGCCTCGGCCACGTGGCCCACGCTGTCGCGCACCTGGCCCAGGGTGTCGCCCAACTGGCGGCTCATGTCGCGCATGGCCCGCAGCAGCCGGGCGATTTCGTCGCCGCCTTCGGCCAGCGGGTGGGGTGACTGGCCCTGGGCGATGTCGCCTTGGGCGATGGCCTCGGCGCGGGCCACGGCCTCGTTGACGCCATGGCTGAGCTGGCGCGCGGTCAGCTCCACCAGGCCCCACAGCAGCAGGGCGGCGGCCAGCACGGCGGCCACGCTGCCGACCATCTGCTGGCGGAAGGCGGTCTGCAGGTCGTCGATGTACAGGCCCGAGCCCAGCACCCAGCCCCAGGGCGCAAAAGCCTTGACGAAGGAGACCTTGTCCACCGGCGCGTCGTGGCCGGGCTTGGGCCATTGGTACTGAACGAAGCCTTCCCCACGGGTGCGCGCCATGTCGGTGAAGGCGCGGAACAGGAAGGTGCCATTCGGGTCCTTCATGTCGTTGAGGTTCTTGCCGTCGAGCTGCGGCTTGATGGGGTGGTGGACCATCACGCCGGCCATGTCATTGACCCAGAAGTACTCGTTGTGGCCGTAGCGCAGGCGGTCCAGGGCGGACAGGGCCTGCTGGCGCGCGGCATCGGCATCGAGCTTGCCGCTGGTCTGCTGCTCGTGCGCCCATTGCAGCAGCGCGTGCGCCACTTCGACGGTCTGGCGCACGGCGGTGCGGCGGTCTTCGAGTTTTTGGTCGTAGGCCGACCACAGCAGGCCGACGGCCACGCCGAGCACACCGAGGGCGGACAGGCCGGCCAGCAGGCGCAGGCGGGTGGCCACGTTGAATTGTCTGAACCAGGACAGCATGGGATGAGGCACCAATCGACAGGATGGACATTGCCTCGTGCCCGCAAGGGCTCACCGGTCCGCCCGGCGGGATGTGGTGGCGTGTCGATTCCATCGTGGCCGGACACGCCGCTCCCGAGGCGGCTGCCGGGGCGCCATGCGGCGTGTCCCGGTGCCTGCATTCTGTTCAGGTGGCCTGGTTCCCATCAGGCGAAATGCGCCGTGCGGTTGGCGCATCTCCATGCTGCCAGTCGGGGAAAGTGCCCGCGGCTCAGTCCTCGCCCATCAGGCGCTGCGGCGTGATCTCCAGGGACTCGCTGCCGTCGTTGACCCACACGGTGCCATCCTGCACGGTGATTTGCAGCTGCATGGTGCGCTGGGCCAGCTTGGCCAGGGCCTGGCTTTGCTCGTGCGGGATCTGCCAGATGTGCAGGTTGTTGGCGCGCGTGAGCTTGGTGGCGATGCCGCTCCACCACACCGGCGTGCTGCTCTGGAAGGCGTAGAGCGAGACGCGGCGGGCGCGGCCCGAGGCCTTCATCAGGCGCTTGTCGTCGGGCTGGCCGACTTCCACCCAGTGCAGGATCTCGTCGGAGAAGTTCTTGTGCCACAGCGCGGGCTCGTCGGGCTCCCACATGTCCTTGGCGAATTCGAGGGTGCCTTCCGAGGTGTCGGCGGGCCAGCCCAGGGCCAGGGCCAGCACGCGGACCATCATGCGCTCGTCGTTCTCGGACGGGTGGCGCGCGATGGTGACGGCGATGTCGGCATAGACGTTGCGGTCCATGTCGGCCAGCTGCAGCTGGGCTTTGTGGATGGTGGCTTTGATGGCCATGGTGGGTCTGGAGGTGCTTGGCGGGAAACCCGACATCATCCTCCAAAACCGTGAGGGCGCCGTGGCAGGCTCAGCCCCCGAACACGCGCTTGAGCCAGTCGCTCATCACGGCGAGCACCTGGGCCTGCTCGGCCTCGTTGAAGATCTCGTGGGAGAGCTGCGGCCAGGGGTGGCTGGTGACCAGGCTGGCCGGTGCGGCGGCGGCGAAATCGGCCGAGCCTTGTGGCAGCACGCAGCGGTCTTCGCCGCCCCACATGACGAGGGTGGGCGTGAGCCAGCCGGGCGCGCGCTGGCGCACGGTCTCGCCGGCTTGCAGCAGCCAGGTGCTCAGGCGGCCGCTGACGCGGTCGTGCACCAGCGGGTCGGCCAGGTAAGCGGCGACGGTGGCGGGGTTGTGGCAGATCCATTCCGGCTTGAGGCCGTTGGACACCGCGATGTCGGGCGTGAGCTTGCCCACGGTGGCCAGCAAGGCTTTTTGCACCGGGCTGATGGGGATGTCCAGGGCCGGCGAGGACAGCACCAGCGCCGTCACCGGGCGCGACCAGGGCGCGCTGGTGGCATCTTCCAGCGGGCGGGCCAGGGCGGCCACGAAGCGCGCGGCGATGGCGCCCCCCAGGCTGTGGCCGACCAGCAGCAGCGGGCGGTCGGGGTAGGCCGCGCGGGTGGCGTCGATGACGGCGGCGAGGTCGTGCAGGAAGTCGTTGCCCTCGTTGAGCACGCCGCGCTTGCCGGGCGAGCGGCCATGGCCGCGGTGGTCGTAGCCGACGACCGCCCAGCCTTGCTGGTTGAGGCTGGCGGCCACGTGTTCATAGCGGCCGCTGTGCTCGCCCAGGCCGTGGACGAGCACAGCGACGCAGGGGGCGGGGCGCACGCCGGCCAGGGGCCAGTGGCGCAGGAAGAGGTTCAGGCCGTCGCGGGTGCGGACGGTCTCGGGGAAGTCAACCAGCATGATGTGTACTCCTTTCATGTGGATGCGGGCGCCAGCCCAGGCCCTGCGTGGTCGCAGCGCCGGGGGCGTCGGATCGGGGGGCAGCGCGCGGGCGGTATTCGCAGCCGATCCAGCCGGACCAGCCCAGGCGCTGCAGTTCGTCGAAGAGCCAGGGGTGGTGCAGCTCGCCCCGGTCGGGCTCGTTGCGGTCGGGCACGCCTGCGATCTGCAGGTGGCCGATCTGGCCGGTGGGCAGCCAGTGTCGCAGGCGCGTGGTGACGTCGCCTTCAACGATCTGGCAATGGTAGAGGTCCATCTGCACGCGCAGATGCGCCGAGCCGATGCGCTGGACGATGCCGTGGGCCTCGTGCTGGCGGGTCAGCAGGTAGCCGGGCATGTCGCGCGGGTTGATGGGCTCGATGGTCAGGGGTGATGCCGTGGGCCTGGGCTTGTTCGGCCGCCCAGGCCAGGCGCTGCTCGAAGCGCTCCCAGGCGGCCTGGTGCGCGGCGCTGCCTGCGGGCGCGGCGCACAGGCCGGCCATGACGTGGACCAGGGGGCGGCCCTGAGAGGCGCCAAGGCTGCCGCCCAGGGCGCTGGCGCGGTCCAGGGCCGCGAGGAGGCTGCCGCGGAAATCCGACTCACGGCCGTCCAGGCTGGCCAGGCCGCGCTCGCCCGCCGCCCAGTCGCCGGGCTCGGCGTTGAACAGCACCAGGCCCAGGCCCGTGTCGCGCAGGCGGGCCTGGACGTCGGCCAGCGGGTGCTCGTGCGGGAACAGGCATTCCACACCGGCAAAGCCGTCCCGGGCGGCCGCGGCGAAGCGGTCCAGGAAGGGCAGGTCGGTGTAGAGCCAGGACAGGTTGGCGGCGAAGCGCAAGGCGGACGAGGCGGGTGAGGGATGCGGGGCGTTCACGGTGTCGGCATCGGTGCAACGGCCGTCAGCCTAGCACCCAAAGCCGGGGCTTTGGGTGACTGACTCATCCTTTTGGCCCATGGCAAATCCGGCCACACGATGTAGGGGATTGTGATTTTGTGTAAGGCGGGCAAGACTGCAAGACACGCGCACGCTCGCGTCCCCATTCCAAAACACAGCAGGGAGACCAGGCCAGGCGACCAGCCGGGTTCCTCTGCGCAGGAGACCCCCATGAGCCACGGTGCCATCACCCTCGTCCGCCGCCAGTACCTGGCCATCTTGCGCCGCTGTGCTTCGCTGAACGCCTCGGGCTGGATGGCGCTGGGCGGCTTCTCGGCGGGCCTGGGGCTGCTGACGGGTGGCGTGGCGCAGGCGGCCGGCCCGGGCATCGTGACCGACGGGCGCACCCAGACGGCGGTGACGCCGGTGGGCGGCAACCCGGCGGTGATCGACGTGACGACGCAGACCGTCAAGGGCGTCAACGGCTTCAACAGCTTCTCGCAGTTCAGCGTCTATGGCGGCCAGACGGTCAACCTGCACGTGCCGCAGGGTGCGGCCAACCTGCTGAACCTGGTCAACGGCCCGCAGTCGCAGATCGATGGCGTGCTCAACGCCTACAAGGACGGCCGCATCGGCGGCAATGTGTTCTTCTTCAACCCGATGGGCATCGTGGTGGGCGCTGGCGGCCAGGTCAACGTGGGCAGCCTGATGCTGGCCACGCCCACGCAGGCCTACATGGACCGCCTGATGGACGGCCAGGGCCGCATCGACGACGCCGCGCTGGCCGAGGCCCTGGCGGGCCGGGTGCCGCTGTCGGCCTCGGGCTTGATCAGTGTCAAGGGCCAGGTGCGCGCCATCGACGGCGCCTTGCTGGCCGCGGGCCGGGTCGAGGTGGCCGCGGGCGGGCAGGTGCAGGCCGGTGGCGCGGTGCGCGTGGCTTTCGGGCAGCTGGTCAATGTCGATGGCCTGAAAGAGGGCGGCGTGAGCTTCCTGGAGGGCGACACGGTGCGCATCGTGGCCTCGGGCGATGTCGATGTGGCCGGTCGGGTGTCGGCCGATGGCGCGGGCACGGGTGCGGCAGCGCAAGGCGGTCGCGTGCACGTGTGGGCCGATGGCACGGCGCGCCTGCTGCAGGGCGGCGTGGTGTCGGCGCGCGGTGGTGACACCGAGGGCGACGGCGGCCACATCGAGTTCAGCGCGACCCAGACCGTCAGCCTGGGCGGCGGGCGCTTCGACGTCGGCGCAGGCGCTGGCCGCGCGGGCAGCGTGCTGATCGACCCCAACGACATCGAGGTGCTGGCCAACAGCCTCTTCACCGACGGCGGCAGCTACAGCCTGGTGGCCAACAACAGCATCACCGTCAAGGAAGACGTGGTGCTGTCCACCCGCAAGGTGGCCAACGCGGCCACGGCCGACCACGAAACCGCGCTTTCCACCGGCGACTCGGGCGACCTGAGCCTGCTGGCCTCGCACATCGACATCCAGCGCGGCGCCAAGCTGCTGGCCCAGGCGACGGGCCCGTACAAGGCCGGCAAGCTCACGCTGAAGGCCAGCCACGTCAACGCCATCGGCGCCACGCGCACGGCCGACGCCAGCATCCGCATCGACCGTGCCACGCTGCGCGGCGGCGACATCCTCATCAGCGCCGAGGCCGACACTTCGGCCATCGCCACGCTGTTGTCGCAGTCGCCCCAGACCACGCTGGCCGAGGCGCAGAAGTTCGTCGACAACGAACTCGACAACCTCTCCGACGGCCCCGGCGGCGAGTTCCTGGCCCTCACGACGAAAGCCACGGCGCGCACCGAGGTGCTGGGCAGCCGCATCATCGGTTCCGGCGACGTCACCATCCAGAGCAAGGCCGCGGCCCGCGCCGGCTTCGACAAAAACGCCTTGGCCGAAACCCTGATCGGCGATGCGCCCGCGGCGGGTGGCCAGCCGGCCGTGAGCACGGTCATCCAGGGCCGCAACGTCAAGGTCGATGCGGTGGCCAGCACTTCCTTCAAGCTCGACGTGCTGGGCACGGCGGCCAAGCTGCTGGACCAGAGCTGGTTGCCCTCGGACAGCGCCTTGCTGAAGACGCTCAACGACCAGATCTTCGATTTCAGCAGCGTGCCGCTGGTGTCGCTGTCCACGTCCAAGGCGACGACGCGCATCGACGGCGCCACGCAGGTGACGGCCACGGGTGATGTGACGGTGCACAGCGAGGCGACTTCGGTCTCGCAACCGACCTTCTCGGGCCTGCTGGTGCTGTCGGCGGCCTGGGGCGAGTCCACCGCCGCGGCCACCACCCAGGTGCAGGGCACGAGCCAGCTGACGGCGGGTGGCGCGGCCAAGGTCCAGGCCAGCACCGACGTGACCGTCGCTGTCTCGGCGACCATCAGCACGACCAACAAGCCCATCGACGCGGTCTTCGTGCGCGCTGACAACAGCGCCACCACCACGGCCGAGACGGGCGACGGCACGCGCATCCGCGGCAACAGCATCGAGGTCAGCGCGGCCAACGCATCGGACATCTCGGTGTCGGGCACGGCGGCCAACAACGGTGGCAGCGGCATGGGCATCGCGGTGGCAGTGAACACGTCAAAGAACGACGTCACGGCCAAGCTCGGTGGTGACGCGGCCAGCACGGGCGGCGCCACCCTGGTCGATGCCAGCATCGCCATCGCCAAGAACACGACGGCGGCCGATGCCTCCACGCTGGGCAATCCCAGCAGCATCTCGGCCCAGATCACCAACTTCACCGCCGGCATCCAGCGCAATGTGGTGAGCGGTGTGCTGGGCGCCACGGGCAAGCTGTCAGGCGCCACGGGCGACAAGATCGCCAACTTCATGTTCCCGGGCATCAAGGAGGGCAAGTTCAACCTCTCCGGCGCGGTGACCTACAGCGACTCGGCCAACGCCGCGAAGGCCAGCATCGCCGATGGCGCCAAGGTGCAGTCGGCCGCGGGCCTCGACGTGACGGCGTCCATCCAGGACCGCCCCAGCGCCAGCGTGGGCGCCAAGACGACGTCCACCGGCACGGCCGTCGGCGGCGCCGTGGCCCTGGCCCACTTCTCCAACGATGCCAAGGCCTGGATCGGCAAGGGCGCCACGGTCGATGCCAAGGGTGCGCTGAAGGTCGATGCGCAGACCCGCGTGCCTTACCCCTGGCAGATCAACTGGAACTCGCCGGACGCCATCCTCAACCACCTGCAGTCCAACGTGCTGGACCTGGTCTTCACGACCTTCGGCATCAACTCGGCCGCCGGCAAGAGTGGCGTCGGTGCGGCCGCGGCCGTGACCGTCTTCAACCTTGACAACAACGCGCAGGCCTTCATCGACGAGGGCGCCAAGGTCAACACCACGGCCTACGCGCCGGGCACGCAAAGCCTGCCCGACCAGACCGTGACGGTGCACGCCCAGAACGAGGTCAACACGGTGCACGCCGTGGGCATCGCGGGCAAGAAGGTGATGGGCACGACCGGCGGCAAGGCGGCCATCGGGGGCTCAGCCGACGTGGTGGACATCGACAGCGCGGCCTCGGCCACCATCCGCGGTGGCGCCGATGTGCGCGCCGCCCGGAGCGTGACCGTGAAGGCCGAGCAGACGGCGCAGATCGTGACCGTGGCCGAGGCGGGTGGTTCGTCCGATGCCGTGGGCATCGAGGGCGCGGTCACCGTGGACATCCTCAAGCAGAGCACGCTGGCCGGCATCGACGATGACGCTAAGGTGCGCTCGGGCGGCCCGGTGACGGTGCAGGCCGACGCCTCGCTGCGCGACATCGCCGTGGCCGGCGGCGTGGTGGCGACCAAGGGCTCGGTGGGCATCGGCTTTGCCGTGACCGTCAACCAGGTGGACACCGACACCACGGCGCGCATCGGCAACGTGGACTTGGCTGGCCGCGATGTCGCAGGCGCCAATGGCTTCGTCAACAGCGCCGGTGCGCTCCAGGTCAAGTCCGATGCGGTGACGGAAGTCGGCGCCTACTCGGTGGCCGGCGCGCTGGCCACCAACAGCAAGGCCCAGACCGAGGCCCCGTCCGGCAGCGATTCGAGCACGCAGTCGGGCAGCAGCGGCGCGGGCACGGGCAAGTTCGGCATCGCGGTGTCGGGCGACGCGGCCTACAACGACGTGACGGCCAACACCACGGCGGCCATCACCGATGGCGCGCAGGTCAACCAGGCCACCGACGTGACGGTGCGCGCGCACAACGACCTGGCCATCAATGCGCTGTCGGGCGCAGTGACCATTTCCACGCAGTCCAATGGCAATGGCCTGGCGGGCTCGGTGGCCTACAACACGCTGGATGGCAGCACGGCGGCTTACGTCGATGGCGCGCGCATCGCCAGCAGCGGCGTCATGGCGGTGGAGGCGCTCAGCGAGGGTGAGATCAAGTCGCTTTCGGCCTCCCTGCAGGCCAGCCGCGGCAAGCTGGGCGTGGCGGGCTCGGTCTCCATCAACGAGCTGGCGCACTGGACGCAGGCCTACATCCAGGGCAGCGACCTGTCGGGCCTGAGCAGCCTGAGTCTGTCGGCGCGCGACAGCGCGGCCATCCGCTCTGTGGCGGGTGCGCTGGCCTTTGGCGGCAAGGCGGGCATCGGCCTGTCCTTCGGCTGGAACCACATCGACAACCAGATCGCGGCCTCCATCCGCCACAGCGACGTGAACACCGCCGGCGCGGTGCTGGTGGACGCGCAGAGCACCGGCGGCATCGACACCATCGCGGCCTCGCTGGGCGCCAGCACGGGGCAGATGGCCGGTGCGGCGGCGGTCGCCATCAACCAGATCGGCACGCAGACCTCGGCCCAGGTCGAAGGGCGCAAGACGGCCGCGGGCATCGATGCGGCCTCGCTGAGCGTGCGCGCTTCGGACACCTCGGACATCAACGCCATCGTTGGCGCCCTGGGCCTGAGCACGGGCAAGGCGGCCTTCGGTGTGAGCTTCGCGTGGAACAAGATCACCTCGGGCGTGCAGGCCAGCCTGCTCAACACCACGGTGGACACCACGGGCGCGGTCGAGGCCTCGGCCACGCACGATGCCAACATCGAAACCTACGCCATGGGCGGCGGCGCGGCGGCCAAGGTGGGCGTGTCGGGCTCGCTGGCCCTCAACGACATCGGCACGACACTGGGTACGCGCAGCCAGGGCAGCGCGGTGACCAGCCAGGGTGGTGGCGTGGCCATCACGGCGTCCGAGCGGGCGCGCATCTTCGCGGCCACCGGCGCCCTGTCGGGCGGTGGCACGGCGGCGGTGGGCGCCTCGGGCTCCTACAACCACATCACCGGCACGGTGCTGGCCGAGGTGCAGGGCGGCAGCCTGACGGCGCGCAACGGTTCGGTGCGCGTGGACGCTGCGCGCGACGGCGAGGTGGAGGTCTGGGCCGCGGCCGGCTCGGGCGGCGGCACGGCCGGTTTTGCCGGTTCCATCGCCATCAACGACGTGGGCGGTGAGACCCGCGCCAGCGTGAACGGCGCAGCCCAGGTGCGCGCCGACCACAACGTGGGTGTGACGGCCCAGGCCGACGACCGCATCTTCTCGCAAGCGGGCACGGTGGCCCTGGGTGGCACGGTGGGCGGGGGTGGCGCCATCGCCATCAACGACCTGCACAACCAGACCACGGCCGAGGTCACGGGCAGCGGCACCCAGGTCAATGCCCTGGCGCAAGGCGGTGCGCTCAGCGTGGACAACGGCCAGCTCAGCGCGACCAGCGGCCTGCGCGACAAGCTCAACAACCACCAGCTGAAGGACGAGGTTCGCGGCACCGCGGTGGTGGCGTCTTCGACCAGCCAGGTCGAGACGATCTTGGCCAACGTGGCCGGCGGCGGCGAGGTCGGCGTGGCCGCGACGGTGTCGGTCAACCTGCTGGGCGGCAGCACGACGGCGCAGGTGACGAAGCAGGCGGCGGTGCAGTCCACCCCGGGCGATGCCACCGGCGCAAGCACCAGCCAGGACGCCCGCGTGGGCGCTTACCACCACGACGCCGTCATCGCGGGGGCCGGTGGCCTGGCCGTGGGTGGCACGGCCGGCGTGGGCGGTGCGGTGGACACCACGGTGCTGTCGCACGCCACGAAGGCGCAGGTGAACAACGCCAGCGTGTCTGCGCAGCGCGACGTGGCCGTGGCCGCCCGCCACACCATCGGCACGCAGCAGGTGGTGGTGGGCGCCAGCGGTGGCGGTGTCGCCTCGCTGAACCTGTCGGGCACGGTGCTGCTGGCCCAGATGCAGACCGAGGCCCTGGCCGATGGCGCCACACTGAAGGCCGGCCGCAACGTCGCCCTCAACGCGGGTTCCGAGCTGAAGGCCGAGCACCTGGTGGGCGGCTTGAGCGCGGCGGGCGCCGCGGGCGTGGGCGCGTCGGTGGTCGTCACCGTGGCCGAGCAGCAGACGCGCGCGGCCACGTCGGGCAACACCGTCATCGATGCCAATGGCACGACCACGGTGTCGGCAGACAGCGTGCAGGACGTCACCGTCAACGCCGCGACCGGCACCGCCGCTGGCGCGGTGGGCATCGCGGGCACGGTGGCGGTCACGGTGCTCAAGGGCCAGACGGACGCGGCCGTGGGCGGCAGCACCCGCATCAACCAGAACACGGCCACCGGCCTGGCCGGCCAGGACGTGGTGGTGCAGGCCAGCGAGCGCATTGACGTGGACAACAAGCTGGGCGCACTGGCGGTGGGCGTGGGCGGCGGCGGCGTGGGCGCCACGGCCGATGTCACGCTGGTGAAGTCCGGCACCTCGGCCACCGTGGGCGCGGGCGCACAGCTGCGCGCAGGCGGTGACATCCGCGTGGACGCGGGCACCCAGCGCGACGTGGCCTCGTTGACCGTGGCCGCTTCCGGCGGCTACACCTTCGGCATCTCCGGGGCGGTGTCCTACATCGGCGTGGGCGGCCGCGCCGACAAGGGGGCGCAGTCCGAGCTGTCGGGTTCGGTCGCGGACGCGGGCAGCCTGGCGTCGGGCAACCTGACCGGCGGCCAGGCCAGTTCGGACGCGGGCGGCACCTCGGCCAGCACGCAGCGCGTCAACACCGCGCGCAGCAGCGTCGGCCTGACGAATGACTTCAACACCGTGCCTGTGGGCACCAGCGCCGTGGCCAGCGTGGGCAGCGGCGCGACGCTGAACGCCGGCCGCGATGTGGCCGTGCAGGCCCACACCCAGACCGATGTGAAGGCCACCGCCGCGGGCGTGGCCGTGTCGGGCGGGGTGTCACTCGGCGGTGGCGTGGCCATCGCCCGCATCGACGACGACACCCGGGCCTCCGTGGCCGGCAGCATCACGGCCGCGCGCCGCGTGCTGGTGCAGGCCACCGATGGCCAGGCCCGCACCTCGTCGCTGACGACCTATGCCGGTGGCGGTGGCCTGGTCGGCCTGGGCGCCTCCGTGAGCTTGCTGGACAAGACCAGCCGCACCCTCGCCGAGGTCGCGCCCGACGCGCACCTCACCGCGCTGGGCACCGTGGCTGGCGACGCCACCAACCCGAGTGGCGACGTCACCATCCTGGCGGGCAACACGCACAGCCTGAAGGCCGAGGCGCTGGGCGCCGCGGTGGGCCTGGGCGGCATCGGCGCCGCCGTGGCGCACGCCAACGAGGCGGCTTCGGCCACCGCGCAGGTGGGCGACCGCACCGTGATCACGGCCAAGTCGCTGGATGTGCACGGCCGCAGCAGCACCACCACATCGGCCCAGGCGACCGCCGCAGCTGGCGGCATCGTCAGTGGCGCGGGCGCCGACGCGCAGGCCACCGACAACGCCAGCGCCAGCGCCACCCTGGGCCAGAACGTCCAGGTCACCACCACCGGTGGCCTGACCCAGGTGCGCGCCGACATCGACCCCGTCACGCGCAGCCAGGCCCTGGGTGTGGCCGTCAGCGCCGGCGTGTCGATCGGCGTGTCGCTGGCCAAGTCGGAGGCCACCGGCAAGGCCCTGGCCTCCACCGGTACCGGCGTGAACGTGCAGGCGGGTAGCTTCCATCTGAGCGCCACGACCCTGCCGCGCAGTGGAGCCAACACGGCCACGGCCGACGCCACGGGGGCCGCAGGCGGCCTGCTGCTTGGCGCCGGTGCCACCGCGGCCGATGCGGTCGTGCAGACCCGCACGCAGGCCGCGCTCGGCGATGGC
>CAIQIL010000363.1 GCA_903871865.1 uncultured Burkholderiales bacterium | reverse complement strand
GCCCATCAGCCAGGCGGCGGCCAATCAGCGCGCGGGCCGTTGCGGCCGGGTGGCCAATGGCATCTGCATCCGCCTGTACGACGAGAAGGATTTCAACGCGCGCCCGCGCTTCACCGACCCGGAAATCCTGCGCAGCTCGCTGGCCGGTGTGATTCTGCGGATGAAGTCGCTGCACCTGGGCCTGGTCGATGACTTCCCCTTCATCGAGCCACCGCTGCGCAAGGCCATCGCCGACGGCTATCAGCTGCTCAACGAGCTGGGCGCGGTGGACGACAACAACGAGATCACGCCGCTGGGCATGACCCTTGCCAAGCTGCCGCTGGACCCGCGCGTGGGCCGCATGATCCTGGAGGCCAAAGACCGCCAGGCCCTGGCCGAGGTGCTGGTGATCGCCGCCTCCTTGAGCGTGCAGGACGTGCGCGACCGGCCCATCGACCAGCAGCAGCAGGCCGACCTCAAGCACAAGCAGTTCGACGACGAGAAGTCCGAGTTCATGGGCACGGTCAAGCTGTGGAAGTGGCTGGACGAGTCGCGTGGTGGGCACGGGCACCACGAGCCGGGTGCGCCTGAAAAACACAAGCTCAGTCACCGCAAGCACGAGGCCCTGCTGCGCGAAAACTTCATCAACCCGCGCCGCGTGCGCGAGTGGAAGGACGTGTACGCGCAACTGCACACGGTCGTGGCCGAGCACAACTGGCGCATGAACGGCTCACCGGCCACCTACGAGCAGGTGCACCTGTCGCTGCTGTCGGGCCTGTTGGGCAATGTGGGCTGCAAGAGCGAGGACGAGGACTGGTACCTCGGCGCGCGCGGCATCAAGTTCCACAAGCACCCGGGCGCCAACCTGAGCAAGAAGCCGGGGCGCTGGATTTTGGCCGCCGAGCTGGTCGAGACCACGCGCCTGTACGGCCGTGGCATTGCCGGCATCGAGCAGCCCTGGCTGGTGCAGATGGGCGGTCACCTGCTCAAAAAACAGATGCTGGAGCCGCACTGGGAGAAAAAAGCCGCCGAGGTCGTGGCGCTGGAGCGTGCCACGCTGTACGGCCTGGTCGTCTACAACAACAAGCGCATCAACTTCGGCCTGGTCAACCCGCGCGAGGCCCGCGAAATTTTCATCCGCGAGGCCCTGGTCAACGACGAGTGGGAAACGCGCCTGCCCTTCCTGGCGCACAACCGCAAGCTCATCAACCAGGTTGAGCAGCTGGAGCACAAGTCGCGCCGCCAGGACGTGCTGGTCGATGAGCACCTGATCTACGCCTTCTACGACGCGCAGATCCCGCCGGACGTGATGAGCGGCCCCAGCTTCGAGCGCTGGTACAAGCACGACAGCCGCGAGAACCCGAAGCTGCTCTACCTCAGCCGCGAAGAGCTGATGCGCCACGAGGCCGCCGGCATCACCAGCGCGGCCTTCCCCAAGGTCATCCGCCTGGGCGGTGTGGACTGCAGCACCACCTACCTGCACGAGCCCGGCGACGCCCGCGACGGCGTGACCGTGACCGTGCCCATCTTCGCGCTCAACCAGGTCAGCGAAGAGCGCGGCGAGTGGCTGGTGCCCGGCATGCTGAAAGACAAGGTGCTGGCCCTCGTCAAGAGCCTGCACCAGAAGCCGCGCGCGCGCCTGGTGCCGCTGCCCGACCACGCCGAGGCCTTCGTGAGGACCGCCGAGTTCGGCCAGGGCGGGCTGATGGACGCGCTGCTCAAGGCCGTGCGCGACAAGACCCCGCTCGATGTGCAGCGTGCCGATTTCCAGCTCGACACGCTCTCGCCGCACCTGTTCCTGAACTACCG
>CAIQIL010000362.1 GCA_903871865.1 uncultured Burkholderiales bacterium | reverse complement strand
ATCGCCACCGCCACTGGCGCCCTCAAGTGCGGCGTGGCGAAGCGCTGCGGGGCCGACGAGACCATCGACCTCAAGACCGAGGACTTCGTGGCGCGGGTCAAGACGCTGACCGAGGGGCGCGGCGTCGACGTGGTCTACGACCCGGTGGGCGGCGAGCTGACCGAACAGGCCTTCCGCTCCATCGCCTGGCGCGGCCGCCACCTCGTCGTCGGCTTCGCCAATGGCGCGATCCCCAACCTGCCGCTGAACCTGGCCCTGCTCAAGGGCGCGTCCGTGATGGGCGTGTTCTGGGGCGAGTTCGCCAAGCGCGAGCCGCAGAACAACGCCGCCTGCCTGATGCAGCTGGCCGCCTGGTACATGGAGGGCAAGATCAAGCCCGTCATCGAGCACACGCTGCCCATGTCCGCCCTCAAACAGGCTTTCGACCTGATGGGCTCGCGGCAGGTGCGGGGCAAGGTGGTGCTGACGAACGGCTGAGGCTGGGTCAAGCGGCGCCCGGGGTCACCCACCGGCGCCGCGGCCGTCCTGCCCGTGCTCGGCCAGCAAAGTACGCATGGCCTGCGCAAGCGGTGGCAAATGCTGCTGGACCACGCTGAGCACCGTCAGGGCATCGATGCGCCCCAGGTAGTTGTGCACCAGGATGTTGCGAAAGCCGCTGATCTGTGCCCAGGGAATGCCGGGGTGCTGTGCTTTGAGCGCATCGGGCAAACGCTGGGTGGCTTCCGACAAGGTTTGCAGATTGCGCAAAGTGGCGTCGTACAGCACCTCGTCTTGCGTCAAATCGCCTCGCTGCTGGATGCGGTCGATCTTGTCGATCGCGTCCAGCACATGGAGCGCATAAGGCGGCCAGTCTTTGCTCACAGCTCGATCGCTTCGCGGAGAACGGCATCGCGCAAGTGCGCATTCAGTTCGTGCTCGGGGATCAGGTCCAGCGCGCGCCCGGTGATCTCGCTCAGGCGCTGCGCCAGGGGCAGACGCTGCGCGAAGAGGTCGTAGCCGGGCGGGAAATCGACCAGGAAGTCGATGTCGCTGTCGGGGCGCTCATCGCCCCGAGCCACCGAGCCGAACACGCGGATGCGCCGTGCGCCAAATTGGCGGGCAGCGGCCTCGATGGCCTCTTTCTGAGCGTGCAGTTGGTCAAGCAGCATGGCGGGCGAGGTGGATTGCTCGGATTGTAGCGATGGGGCCTCAGGGCCGCCATGCGCAGGGCGCCTGGACAGGTTTTTCTCCTCGTTGCACGCCCATCCGGCACCACGCGCAATCCTCACAGACCCACCCGCCGCCCGCTCTGGGCCGCGCGCCATGCCCAGGGCACTCGCCCGCGAACCGAAATGCTCGGCTTGCAACCCGTTTTGGCTGGCGCGCAAGGCACTTCAGGTGGCACGCCGCTCAACTTGACGCGTGTGTGCAGCCGGTCGGTGTGGCGCACAAGCCAACAGGGTCGGCGCCTGCCCCGGCGCGGCTTGCGCGCGACTGACATCGCTCGGCGGCCCGCACTTGGCCGCAGGTGCGCCGTGCTTTTCGGCTTGTGCACCAGCCCCATCGGCTGGCGCGCCGCACCGGATGGCCGAACACCGTCACAAATCCGTTGGCAGCTGGGCCAGCGCCCACCGCACGTGCTCCGCCACCATGGCCTGCTGCTCGCCCAAGGCGGGCGGCTGGGCCAACCAGGCTTGCAGGGCGGCGCGGATGGCTTGGCGAAACAGTTGGTCAGTCGGCTCACCGGTCGGCTGGCGAGCGGCATCGGCCCTCGCCGCCAGCGCATTGCCCATCGCCACCGCGATGTTGCGTTGCCAGCGCGCAAAGCCGATGCGGCGGATGGCGCTGCCCTCGGTGCTGCGCAGGAAGGTGGCCTCGTCCCAGGCCCAGAGCTGCAGCAGCTCGGCGCGGTCCAGACCGATGCGGGTGTCGAAATCGGGCAGGCGGGCGCGCTGGGCGAACTTGTTCCAGGGGCAGATGAGCTGGCAGTCGTCGCAGCCGTAGATGCGGTTGCCGATGTGCGGGCGCATGGCCTCGGGGATGGGACCGTCGAGCTCGATGGTGAGGTAGGAGATGCAACGCCGCGCATCGACCACGCCCTCTTCGACGATGGCACCCGTGGGGCAGACGTCGATGCAGGCGGTGCACTGGCCGCAGTGGGCCGTTTCGGGTGGGGTCAGCGGCAGGGCCACATCGACGTAGATTTCGCCCAGGAAGAAGGTCGAGCCGCTCTGGCGCGACAGCAGCAGCGAGTGCTTGCCGCGCCAGCCCAGGCCGCTGCGGCT
>CAIQIL010000361.1 GCA_903871865.1 uncultured Burkholderiales bacterium | reverse complement strand
CGGGGGGCGCGTGGTGTGTGTGTCATGGCGGCGTCCTTGTGGCTCAGGAGCAGTCCGAGGCCGACTTGACGGCCCAGCACGACGCGGTGGTGGTGGCGCCTGCGTACTGGGTGGTGCCCTTGGCGCCGCTGTCGCCGAGGGTGTAGGCGTAGCCGTTGACGGTGCTGCTGGTTTTGCCCGTGGCCGTGATCGTGTAGTTCTGGCCGCTGTTGCTGGTGGTGCAGCTGTAGTCGAAGTACTTGTTGTCGGCGATCACCAGGGCGTTGGCAGCGGCGTTGCCGCAGGTGGTGGCGGCGGTCGGGCCGTAGGCGCGGTTGTCCTGGTAGAACTGCTCCAGGCGCACGCGCTGGCTGGCCAGGTTGCTGAAGGCCTCCTGCATGGCGCCGCGGCGGATGTACTGCGTGTAGGCGGGCACGGCGACCGAGGCCAGGATGGCCACGATGGCCACCACGATCATCACTTCGATGAGGGTGAAGCCGCGCGCCGTTGGTGTGGATGTGTGTGCCTGCATGCCAGAAACCCCTTGGTGTGGATCCATGATGTCCACATCGGGAAATTCTGGGTTCGCGTTGAGCGGGGCGAAGGCCGGATCAGCGTGACAAAACCCACGCACTCGCGCCGGCTTGCGTCTTGTTACAGCGCAGGGCGCGACCGCCCGTCGCCGGGGCCCACCGTTCGTCTGTCAGGGCTGACCGTTGGGCGCGAGGGGCGGGTCAGGCCACCGGCCGGGCCGGGTCGGCGCACCACTCGCTCCAGGAGCCGGCGTACAGCCGGGTGGGGGCGAAACCGGCGTGGGCCATGGCCAGCAGGTTGTGGCAGGCGGTCACGCCGGAGCCGCACTGGTGCACGAGGGTGTCCGTGCTGGCGCCGGCTTCGGCCATCAGGGCCGTGAATTCGTCACGCAGCACCTCGGCCGGCTTGAAGCGGCCTGCTTGCAGGTTGTGCTGGAAGAAGCGGTTGTGCGCCCCGGGGATGTGGCCGCCCACCGGGTCCAGGGTTTCGTTCTCGCCGCGGAAGCGGTCGGGGGCGCGGGCGTCGAGCAGGTGCCATCGGCTCGGTGTGCCCTGTGTGCCTTGCGTGCCCTGTGTGCTGGACAGTGCCTGCACCGATGCCAGGACCTCGTCGGCCATGACGCGCCAGCCGCTGCGCACGTGTGGCGTGAAGGTGCTGGGCGAGCGCTTGGCCACGCTGGTGTCGTTGCTGCTGTTGCTGGTCCCACCGTCAGGCTGCAGGGCCAGCCAGGCCGGCCAGCCGCCATCGAGCACCTGCACGCGCTCGTGGCCCAGCCAGCGCAGCAGCCACCAGGCGCGGGCGGCGAACATGCCGCCGGCGTCGTCGTAGGCCACCACGCGGGTCTCGGGGCGCAGGCCCCAGTGTCCCAGGGTGCGGGCCAGGGCCTCGGGCGAGGGCAGGGGGTGGCGGCCGGTGAAGGCGGGCGTGCCCTGGCCGACCTTCGGCCCGGAGAGGTCGCGGTCGAGGTGGGCGTAGAGCGCCCCGGGGATGTGGCCTGCGCGCCAGGCCGCTTCGCCCGCGTTGGCATCGGCCAGGTTGAAGCGGCAGTCCAGCAGGAGCAGGTCTTCGGCGGGGGAGGCCGCCAGCCGTGTCCGCAGCTCGGCCGCGTCGGTCAACGGGGGCCAGGCAGGCGAGGGGGCTGCGGCGAGGCTCATGGTGTCAGCGTTCCGTGCGGAGGTGTCGGCGGTGGCTCAGAACAGCGCCATGCTGAGCTTGCGGCGGTAGGCGTCGATGACGGGGTCGGCCCCGGCCACCTCGACCTTGCCGGCGATTTCCAGCTTGGGCTTGCCGTCGGGGGCCGGGCCAGGGCCCGCGGCCTTGCCCGGCGCGGGTGCGGCGGGCTTGGGCTGAGGTTTGGTCATCGTCTCCAGGATGGCGACGTAGAGCTTGCGCGCGGCCTCGTCGTTCCAGGCCTTGTCGCGCATGATGACCTCCAGCAGCTCGTCCATGGCCTCGGTCTGGCGGCCCAGGGCGAGGTGCAGCGAGGCCAGCTCCAGGCGGGCGGCGAAGTCGCGCTTGTTGGCGGCAATGGCTTCTTGCAGCGTGCTCAGCGGGCGGCCGTTGGCGCGCACGCCGATGACGGCGTCCAGCACGCGCACGAAGGCGGCTGGGCGGGCCTCCACCAGCAGGCCGGTGGCGCGCGGGCGCAGCGGCTCGGCCACCAGCTGGGCGTGCTGCAAGGCGTTGTCCGAGCCCTCGGCCAGCATCAGCGCGATCAGGTCGAAGCGGGCCTCGTCGTTGTTCGGGTCTTTGGCCAGGGCGTCGAGCAGCAGGTCCACGGCGCCGCCGGTCTGGCCTTCTTCGGCCAGGGCCTCGGCCTGCGCCACTTCCGCCTCGGCCGCCACTTCGCCCTCGGTGGGCACGTGCTTGGCCAGGAAGCCGCGGATCTGCTCGGCCGGCAAGGCGCCGACGAAGCCGTCCACCGGCTGGCCGCCCACGAACATCACGCAAAACGGGATGGAGCGCACCCCGAACATCTCCGAGAGCTGGCCGGCGATCTCGGCCTGCTCATCGGCGTTGAGCTTGGCCAGCGTGAAGCGGCCCTGGTACTCGGCTTCCAGGCCCTCCAGCACGGGGCCCAGCTGCTTGCAGGGGCCGCACCAGGGCGCCCAGATGTCCAGCAGGATCGGCACCTGCTGCGAGGCGGCCAGCAGGTCGGATTCGAAGTTCTCGAGGGTGATGTCGATCATGGTCAGCAGAGGTGAGGGCGACAGGTGTGGCGGCTTGCACAGCGCAGAACGTGGGCAGCGCCTAAAATCCAGGGTTTGACGAGACAGGAGCCCGCGGTGAGCACAGCCCCCCACACGACGACCAGCAGCCCGATGCAGACAGAACAGCAAGCCATCCAGGTCGGCGTGGTCATGGGCTCCAGCAGCGACTGGGACGTGATGCGTCACGCTGCCGACATTCTCACCGAGTTCGGCATCGCCTTCGAGGCCAAGGTCGTTTCGGCCCACCGCATGCCCGATGACATGTTCCGCTACGCCGAAGTCGCGGCCGACCGCGGCCTGGTGGCCATCATCGCGGGCGCTGGCGGTGCCGCCCACCTGCCGGGCATGCTGGCCGCCAAGACCACGGTGCCTGTGCTCGGCGTGCCCGTGCCCTCGCGCCACCTGCAGGGCGTGGATTCGCTGCATTCCATCGTGCAGATGCCCAAGGGCATCCCCGTGGCGACGTTCGCCATCGGCACGGCCGGTGCCGGCAACGCGGCGCTGTTCGCCGTGGCGATGCTGGCGGGCAGCAACCCGGCGCTGCGCGCCAAACTCGACGCCTTCCGCGCCCGCCAGACCGAGGTGGCCCGCGCGATGACGAACGACCTGACCATGGACGCCAAAGCATGACTGCCAAGCAGGACGCGATCCTCCCTGTCATCCTCCCGGGTGCGACCCTGGGCGTGATGGGCGGCGGCCAACTGGGCCGCATGTTCGTGCACGCCGCGCAAAGCATGGGCTACCGCACCGCCGTGCTCGACGCCGATGACACCAGCCCGGCTGGCCTGGTGTCCCACGCACACATCCGCACGCCCTACCTGGACGCCACCGGCCTGGCCGAGCTGGCCCGCGTGGCCGATGCCATCACCACCGAATTCGAGAACGTGCCCGCCGCCGCGCTCGAGCAGCTGGCCCAGACCCGCCCCGTGGCGCCGGCCGGTGCGTCGGTCGCCATCTGCCAGGACCGCGCCCGCGAGAAGGCCCACTTCGTCGGCTGTGGCGTGGACTGCGCCCCGCACGCCCTGATCGAGACGCCCGAGCAGCTGGCCGCCGTGTCTGACGAGCTGCTGCCCGGCATCCTGAAGACCGCCCGCCTGGGCTACGACGGCAAGGGCCAGATCCGCGTGAAGACGCGCGCCGAGCTCATCGCCGCCTGGGACGGGCTGCAGCGTGTGGGCTGCGTGCTGGAGAAGATGCTGCCCCTGGCCTACGAGGTCAGCGTCATCGTCGCCCGCGGCCGCGACGGCCAGGTCGTGCACTTCCCGCTGCAGCAGAACCTGCACCGCGATGGCATCCTGGCCGTGACCACGGTGCCTGCGCCGAACGTCACCGAAGTGGTCTCGCAACAGGCCTATGCCGCTGCGCACAAGATCGCGTCCTCGATGGACTACGTCGGCGTGCTGTGCACCGAGTTCTTCGTGCTGGCCGATGGCCGCATCGTCGCCAACGAGATGGCCCCGCGTCCGCACAACAGCGGCCACCACACCATCGACGCTTGCGACGTGTCGCAGTTCGAGCTGCAGGTGCGCGCCATGACCGGCCTGCCCCTGGTCGAGCCCGTGCTGCACAGCCCCTGCCTGATGCT
>CAIQIL010000360.1 GCA_903871865.1 uncultured Burkholderiales bacterium | reverse complement strand
GGCTGGGTGGTGTTTCATGCGGTGGACCTGATCAGCACAGCCCTGGGCAGCCCCATCGCCTGGCCCACATGGTCAACGCCCATGGTGAGTGCGCTGGACGTGTTCGCCGTGGTCTACATGCTGCCCTGCTTGCTGCGCACCTTCTGCCTGCACTTCATCAGCTCGAACATGCACTATTACGGCGACGTGGAAGCCCGCAACGCCATGCAGCAGTGCCAGGTGCTCAACCCCTGGTGGCTGATGCCGATGCAGCTGTTCTGCTTCAACTTTGGCAGCACCCACGCCATCCACCATTTCGCGGTGAAAGAGCCCTTCTACGTGCGCCAGTGGAACGCCAAGGTCGCCCACAAGGTGATGCGCGAAATGGGCGTGCGCTTCAACGACTTCGGCACCTTCCAGCGGGCCAACCGTTTCCGACTGAAGGTCGCCTGAAAGCCGCCTGGGGCCGCCTGACATCGGCCTTTGTCAGCCTTTGCGTGGACAATGCGTGCGCATGAGCCAGCCTCCTGCCACGCCACGCAACTTGCCCGCCCTCATCCTCGCCGCCGGCCGCGGCGAGCGCATGCGCCCGCTGACCGACACCTGCCCCAAACCGCTGCTGGCGGTGCAAGGCAAGCCCCTCATCGTCTGGCACCTGGAGGCCCTGGCCCGCGACGGCGTGCGCGACGTGGTCATCAACACCGCCTACCTCGAAGACCAGTTCGAGCCCGCCCTGGGCGATGGCAGCCGCTGGGGTTTGCGCATCCGCTACTCGCACGAGGGGCATGACCACGGCGGCGCGCTGGAGACGGCCGGCGGCATCGCCACGGCCTTGCCGCTGTTGATGGCCGCTGGCCAGGCGACCGACGGTGTGTCCGACGATGCGCCTTCTGGTGCGCTATCTGGTGCGCAAGACGGCGCCTTCTGGGTGCTCGCCGGCGACGTGTTCGTGCCCGGGTTCCGTTTCGATGCCGATGCGGCCCACGCCTTCCTGCACGGCCCCTCGCACAACCCCTCGCAACAGCACGACCTCGCCCGCCTCTGGCTGGTGCCCAACCCCGAGCATGTGCCCACCGGCGACTTCGCGCTGAACGCAGACGGCCGCATCCTGCGCAAAGACCAGGCCCCCACCGGCACGCCCACCTTCACCTACTCGACCATCGGCCTGTACCGCGCCAGCATGGTCGCGGGCGTGGACCCTGGGCAGAAAGCGGCGCTGCGCCCCTGCCTGGACCGCGCCATCGACAGCGGCCGTCTGGGCGGTGAGGTCTGGCGCGGCGCCTGGACCGATGTGGGCACGCCGCAGCGGCTGGCCGCACTGAATTCGTCGGCCTGAGCCACCCCACGGCGGTTAAAATCAGGCGCTTCACAGCCCCTGGATCAACACCATGCCCCGCTGTCACGCACGCAGCTTTGCCGTGTCGCTGCTCGCATCGCCGTTCATGGCCTCGGTCGCCACGGTCCCCATGGCCCCTTGGACCGCCTTCAGCGCCCTGGCCACCTTGACCACCTTCGCTGCCCTGCCCTCGGCGGCCCACGCCCAGGCCGCCCGCCCCGTGCCCATCCCGCCGCCATCGCTGCGCGGCGAAATGCTGTTCGGCATGCCGCCCGAGGTCAAGCTCAACGACCAGGCCACGCGCCTGTCGCCGGCCACGCGCATCCGCGGCCAGAGCAACACCCTGGTGATGTCGGCCACGCTCAGCGGCCAGACCTGGAAGGTCAACTACACGCTCGACCCCTACACCGGCCTGGTGCAGGACGTCTGGCTGCTGACCGCCGACGAAGCCGCCCGCCGCTGGCCAACCACGCGCGAAGAAGCCACCACATGGTCCTTCGACCCGATCTCGCAGAGCTGGTCCAAGCCCTGAGCACCGCACTGAGCACCATGAGCGCCACCACCCCCCCGGGCAAGAAGGTCTACATCAAGACCTACGGTTGCCAGATGAACGAGTACGACTCGGACAAGATGTCCGACGTCATGAACGCGGCCAAGGGCTACACGCCCACCAACGACCCCGAAGAAGCCGACCTCATCCTCTTCAACACCTGCTCCATCCGCGAGAAGGCCCAAGAGAAGGTGTTCAGTGACCTGGGCCGCGTCAAGCACCTCAAGGACAAGGGCGTGATGATCGGCGTGGGCGGCTGCGTGGCCAGCCAGGAGGGCGCGGCCATCATCGCGCGCGCGCCGTATGTCGATGTGGTGTTCGGTCCGCAAACGCTGCACCGCCTGCCCGCCATGCTGGAGCGCCGCCAGCAACTGCAACGCCCTCAGGTGGACATCAGCTTCCCCGAAATCGAGAAGTTCGACCACCTGCCCCCGCCCCGCAAGGAGGGCGCCTCGGCCTTCGTGTCCATCATGGAAGGCTGCTCCAAGTACTGCAGCTACTGCGTGGTGCCCTACACCCGCGGCGAAGAGGTCTCGCGTCCCTTCGACGACGTGCTGACCGAGGTCGCCGACCTGGCCGACCAGGGTGTCAAGGAAGTCACCCTGCTGGGCCAGAACGTGAACGGCTTCCGTGGCCGCATGGGAGACACCACCGAGATCGCCGACTTCGCCATGCTGCTGGAGTACGTCGCCGAGATCCCCGGCATCGAGCGCATCCGCTTCACCACCAGCCACCCCAACGAGTTCAACCAGCGCCTCATCGACGTCTATGG
>CAIQIL010000359.1 GCA_903871865.1 uncultured Burkholderiales bacterium | reverse complement strand
GAGATGCCCCGCATGGACGGCTTCGATCTGGTGCGCAACATCCGCGCCGACCGGAAACTGGCCGACCTGCCCGTCATCATGATCACGTCACGCATTGCACAGAAGCACCGCGACTACGCGACCGAACTGGGCGTCAACCACTACCTCGGCAAACCCTACCGCGAGGATGAGTTGCTGGCCTTGGTGGCGAGTTACGCGTCGATGTCGGCATCGGCATCGGCCGTCGCATCCGCTTCCGTGCCATCCGCCGTGGTCCCCTGAAGGTTTCACCGCAGCCACCACCTTGCAGCAGTCCCAGGTCACGACATCCGACACTCGCCACGGGCCCGTGCCCGGGGTGGACGACGCCATCACGCACCTGGCGGCCCTGACCGCCCAGCGTGACCGCGAGTTGCTGGACGTCACCCTGGCGCAAGGCGTGCTGGACCTGCTGGGCGCGGCCAGCGTGGCCGTGTACCGCCTGATCGGCCGCGAGGACGAATCCCGCCGCTGGCTGTGCTGCGGGCTGTCCCGCAAGGGCAGCCTGACGGTGAGCGACCCGATGTGGGTGGACCTCCACCAGTTGCCGCTGGAAGAGGAGTACCCCCACCGCCAACGCGCCCTGTCATCGCGCCTGCCCGAGCACGACGAAGAGCAGATCATGGGCCACGGCGAGCACGCGGTGCTGGCCAGCCACATCGTCACCCTGCCGCTGCCCGTTGAGGTGGGCCTGCCCGGGGTGCTGGAGGTGGGCTCTGCCGAGCCCTTGTCGGTGCAGGCCATGCGCACGGTCCAGACCCTGCTGAAGGTGTTTGGCAACTTCCAGAACCTGCTGGAATCCAGCCAGCGCGATGCCCTCACCAGCCTGCTCAACCGCCAGACCTTCGACGCGACCTTCCTGAAAGCCTCGATGCCGCTGGCCGAGCGCAAGGCCGGCCACGCCCAGGGCGAGCGCCGCCACAACAGCGCCGCTGGCTACTGGCTGGGCGTGGTCGACATCGACAACTTCAAGCGCGTCAACGACAACTTCGGCCACCTGATCGGTGACGAGGTGCTGGTGCTGGTGGCGCGCATCATGCGCCAGACCTTCCGCCACTACGACCGCCTCTACCGCTTCGGTGGCGAGGAGTTCGTGGTCTTGCTGCGCGGTGGCACCGAGGCCGACGCCATGGGCGCGTTCGAGCGCTTCCGCCGCAACGTGGCCAGCTACCCCTTCCCGCAGGTGGAGCGCGTCACGGTCAGCGTGGGCTTCACCGAGGTCATGCACCACGACACGCCCAACGTGACCTTCTCGCGGGCCGACCAGGCGGTCTACCGCGCCAAGCACCAGGGCCGCGACCAGGTGCTGTGCCACGAAGCGTTGGTGCGCGATGGCGTGATGGCGTCCAGTGAACAGCACATCGGCGACGTCGAGCTGTTCTGAGCTGGCGGCCGCGCTTCAGGCCTTGTTCGCCTTCACCACCGCATAGCGCCCCAGCGTCTCGGCGCGGGCCTCGTCGTGTTGCACGATGGGCTGGGGGTAGTCGCGTCCGATCACGACATCGTCGGCCGTGGCCAGGTCGGCCGGGCGCGCCAGCCAGGGCGCATGCAGGGCCTTGTCGGGCAGGCTGGCCAGTTCGGGCACGTAGCGGCGGATGAACTTGCCCTGCGGGTCGAACTTCTCGCTCTGGCTGATGGGGTTGAAGATGCGGAAATAGGGTTGCGCGTCACAGCCCGACGAGGCCGCCCACTGCCAGCCCCCGTTGTTGGCGGCGAGGTCGAAGTCCAGCAGCTTCTCGGCGAAATAGGCTTCGCCGCGGCGCCAGTCCAGCCCCAAGTCCTTGATGAGGAAGCTGGCCGTGACCATGCGCAGGCGGTTGTGCATGTAGCCCGTCTGGTTGAGCTGGCGCATGGCCGCATCCACCAGCGGGTAGCCCGTGCGGCCTTCGCACCAGGCCGTGAATTGCGCATCGGCGTGCTTGCCGTGGGCCCATTTGATGAGGTCGTACTCGCGCTTGTAGGCGTGGCCGACCACGTGCGGGTGGTGGAAGAGGATCTGGTGGTAAAAATCGCGCCAGATCAGTTCCGACAACCACACCCGGGCCCCTTCCGAGCCCGCCTGCGCACGCCGCCAGGCCAGGCCGGCGAGTTCGCGGATGGACACCGTGCCGAAGCGCAGGTGGGTGGACAGGTAGCTCGGGCCTTTGACGCCGGGAAAGTCGCGGGTGTCGCCGTAGTGGTCGATGCGCTCCAGGAAGTCGGCCAGCAGGGCCTGAGCGCCACGGGTGCCTGGCGGCACCTTGAGCGCGTCCACGGGCTCGAAATCCAGGTCGGGCAGGGTGGGCACGCGCGGCAGCTCGGGCGGGCAGACCGATGCCGGGATGGCGGCCAGGTGGGCCGCGTACTTCTCCACTGGGTAGGGCTTGACGTAGAAATCGTCGATCTTCTTCAGCCAGGCGTTCTTGTAAGGCGTGAAGACGCCGTAGGGCGTGTCGTTGCCCGTCAGCACCTCGTTGCGTTCGAAGACAACGTGGTCTTTGAGGGTGTAGAGCGCCGCGCCGACGTTGCTCAGCGCCCCGCGCACCTGGGCGTCGCGCTGCAAGGCAAAGGG
>CAIQIL010000358.1 GCA_903871865.1 uncultured Burkholderiales bacterium | reverse complement strand
GGCGTAGCCGTAGCCGGGCAGGTCGGTCCAGACCTGGTCAGGCGCGGCCTTGGCGCCCAGGTGGAAGAGGTTGATGTGCTGGGTGCGCCCGGGCGTCTTGGACGCATAGGCCAGCTGGCGCTGCTGCGCCAGGGTGTTGATGGCGGTGGATTTGCCCGCGTTGGAGCGCCCCACGAAGGCCACCTCGGGCCATTCGCTGGCCGGCAGCTGGTGCAGCTGGGCGGCGGTGGTGAAGAAGCGTGCCGAGTGGGCCCAGTTCAGGGCGAGCTTGCCGGCGTCGAGTTCGGCCTGTTTCGCGGCCTCTTTCGCAGGGCTTTTGGGCGCCTTGAGCGGGGCTCTGAGTGCGGCGTTTTGTGCGGGTTGTCCAGCCTGTCCAGCAGGTGTCGCGGGTCGCGGGCGGCGCTTGGGGCCGGGGTTTGTGCTCGCCTTGGGGCGAGATGGCGTCGAACGGGTCATGGGGCATTGTAAAATCTCTGGGTTTCATCGCCAAACCAACCAGAGCCCGGACTCATCCGCAACGTCATGAAGCGCTTTTCTCAACTGACCGCTCACCTGATCGCCGTCGCCTCGGTGGCCCTGTCTCTGTCGGGTGCTGCCCAGGCTTCCGAAGCCAAAGCGGCCAAGCCGGACTTGGCTGCTGGCGAGGCCAAGGCCACCACCGTGTGCGCCGCCTGCCATGCCGCAGACGGCTCGCGTGGCCTGCCGACCTTCCCCATCCTGCAGGGCCAGCACCCTGAGTACCTGGTCAAGCAACTGACCGAGTTCAAGGAAGGCAAGCGCAAGAACAGCGTCATGAACGGCATGGCCGCTGCGCTGTCGCCGGAAGACATGCGCAACGTCGCTGCCTTCTACGCCTCCAAGAAGGCCAAGGAAGGCACGGCCAAGAACAAGGACCTCGTCGCCGTGGGCGAGCGCATCTTCCGCGGCGGCATCGCCAAGAAGGGCGTGCCCGCTTGCGCGGCCTGCCACAGCCCGAACGGCGCTGGCATCCCGGCGCAGTACCCGCGTCTGGCCGGCCAGCATGCCGATTACACCAAGACGCAGCTGACGACCTTCCGCCAGGGCGAGCGCAACAACAGCGCCCAGATGTCGGCGATTGCCGCGAACCTGAGCGACAAGGAAATCGAGGCCCTGGCCGATTACGTGGCCGGCCTGCGCTGAGCCTCGCGCTCCGCGTCACCCGCATCCACCGCAGCTCCGGACCCACAGGCGGGCGGCCCTCTCCGGGCTGACCCGCTTTTGTCCTTCCTGGGCTGTCGCTTGAGGTCGGCATGCCGCAACCTGGTGCTGCGGCCCCTTGAGGCTTCCACGGACAATCTTTGACATGCGCACCGCGGCCCCGCCACAGACTCCACCCGGCACCCCTCCCGTGACCCCTGCTGCACACAGCGTGCGCCGCCAGGTGCTGGACGTCCTGGCGTCCATGCGCTTTGCGATCGCCTTGCTGACGGTGATCTGCATCGCCTCGGCCATCGGCACGGTGGTCAAGCAGGGCGAGCCCCTGGTCAATTACGTGGACCAGTTCGGGCCGTTCTGGGCCGAGGTGTTCGGCGCTTTGGGCCTCTACCGCATCTACAGCTCGGGCTGGTTCCTCACCATCCTGGCCTTCCTGGTGGTGTCCACCAGCCTGTGCATTGCGCGCAACACGCCCAAGATCCTGGCCGACTGGCGCACGCACAAGGAACACATCCGCGAGCAGGCCCTGCAGGCCTTCCACCACCGCGCCACCGGCGTGCTGGCGCAGCCCTTGGGCGAGGCGCAAACGGCGGTGTTGGGCACGCTGGCGCAGCAGGGCTGGTCGGTGAAGACGCAGCGCCGCGAGGCGGCGGCCCAGGGTGGTGCTTCGGGCGGTGCCTCGGGCGGCGGGACCACCGGGGCCGGCGTGATGATCGGTGCCCGCCTGGGTGCGGCCAACAAGCTGGGTTACATCGCGGCGCACAGCGCCATCGTGCTGGTCTGCCTGGGCGGTTTGTTCGACGGCGATCTGATCGTCAATGCCCAGGTGTGGGCGCAGAAGCTGCAGCCCTTCAAGGGTGGCATGAGCGAGCCCGAGCGCGGCCGCCTGGGCGAAGGCAACCCGGCTTACCGCGCCCAGTTGTTCGTGCCCGAAGGCGCGCGCAGCAACGCGGCCGTGGTGAGCCTGAACCAGGGCATGTTGGTGCAGCCGCTGCCCTTCGAGGTCGAGCTGAAGAAATTTTCGGTGGACTACTACGCCACCGGCATGCCCAAGCGCTTCGCCAGCGACATCGTCATCCACGATGCGCGCAAGGGCGTGGACAAGGCCTTCACGGTCGAGGTCAACCACCCGGTGGTCTACGACGGGGTGACGATCTTCCAGTCCAGCTTCGAAGATGGCGGCTCGTCGGTGCAGCTCAAGCCCTTGCGCCTGGACCTGGGCACGGCGCAGGTCGCGCGTGCCGGGCAAGCCGCACAGGCTGCACAAGGCGCCAGCAGCGTCGGGGCCGCGGTGAGTGCCGCTGTGAGTGCCGTGGTCGGCGGCTCGCCGCAGATGCTGTCAGTCCCCGCGGGCGATCTGCAGCTGGAGGTGACCGGGCTGCGCGTCATCAACGTCGAGGACGTGGCACAGGCGCAGAAGTCGCCCGCGGCCGATGGCGCTGCGTCGGGTGGTTCAACCGGCGGTTCGGCGGGTGGTGCGTCCGGCGAGGCTTCGGGCAATGACGTCCGTGGCGTGAACCTGGCCGAGCTGAGCAAGCACCTGGGCTCGGGCGCCAAGCCGGCGGGCAACAAGCAGCTGGTCAACATCGGGCCGTCCGTCATCTACAAGCTGCGCGATGCCGCCGGCCAGGCGCGCGAGTACCAGAACTACATGGCGCCGGTGAAGCTCGACGGGCAGCAGGTCTTCCTGTTCGGGGTGCGCGACACGCCGGCCGAAGGCTTCCGCTACCTGCGCGTGCCGGCCGACGAGGACATGAGCGTGCAAGGCTGGTTGCGCCTGCGCCAGGCCTTGAACGACGGTGCCATGCGTGCCGAGGCGGCCAAACGCTTTGGCCACATGGCCGCGCCGGCCGACCGCGCCGACCTGCAGGCGCAGCTGGGTGGCTCGGCGCAACGGGCGCTGGACCTGTTCGCTGGTGCCATCCCGGTCAAGCCGGGGCAGCCTTCCGTGGGCGGCTTGCCGGCGCTGTCGGATTTCATCGAGCAGGCCGTGCCCGCCGAGCAGCGCGAGCACACCTCGGCCACGCTGGTGCGCATCCTCAATGGCTCGCTGTTCGAGCTGCTCAACCTCAGCCGCGAGCGTGCGGGCGTGGCGCCGCTGTCGCCCGAGCGGGACGAAGCGCGCCGCTTCATGACGGCCTCGGTGCTGTCGCTGTCGGACGCGATGTTCTACCCGGTGCCCATGGTGCTGGTGCTGGAAGGCTTCGTGCCCAAGCAGGCCAGCGTGTTCCAGGTGACGCGCACCCCGGGCCGCAACGTGGTCTATCTGGGCTGCGTGCTGCTGATCGTCGGTGTGTTTGCCATGCTTTACATCCGCGAGCGGCGCCTGTGGGTGTGGCTGCAGGATGATGGCGCCGGCGCCACGCGCGTGAAGATGGCGCTGTCGTCCACCCGCCAGACGCTGGACACCGACCGCGAGTTCGAGCGTTTGCAGCGCACGCTGCTGGGCACCCCCGCTCCGATCACCGCCCCGGTCACCACCCCGGTCACCACCCCCACCGCGCCCTGAGTTCCAAGGACACACAACATGAGCACTTCCTCTTCGGTGGATGTCGCCGACGACCTGCCCACCGGCCTCACCGACCTGAAGCGCCCGCCCAGCGACTGGCTGTTCGCCGTCGTGGTGCTGGCGCTGGCGGCCTGGGGCTTCTGGCGTTTTGGCGCGGCCATGGACGTCTATGAGCAGGGCATCCTGTTGGCGGCGGCGCCCAGCGTCATCGCCATGGGCTGGTTCTGGCGCCCGGTGCGCCTGCTGCTGCTGGCCAGCGGCCTGGCGACCTGGGGCGCGGCCGCCCTGTACCTGCGCACCACGGACGACTACGGCGCCGACCTGGCCCAGGGCGAGCAGATTTTCTGGCTGAAGTACTTCCTCTCCAGCCAGAGCGCCATTTTGTGGATGAGCGTGCTCTTCTTCATGAGCACGGTGTTTTACTGGATCGGGCTGCTGTCGCGCAGCAGCACGGGCACCAAGCTGGGCTCGCGCATCGCTTGGGCCGGGGTGTTCATGGCCATCACCGGCACGCTGGTGCGGTGGTTCGAGAGCCACCAGATCGCGCCGGACATCGGCCACATCCCGGTGAGCAACCTCTACGAAGTCTTCGTG
>CAIQIL010000357.1 GCA_903871865.1 uncultured Burkholderiales bacterium | reverse complement strand
GTCTGGGGTGGTGGCACGGTCAAGCTCAATGACAACGGTCAAACCACCTCGGTGCGTGGCCGTGTGGTCACCGAAGTGGGTTCCGACATCAACCTCAGCGGCGTCAGCGGTGCGCTCACCATCGAGCGCGGCAGCGTGACGTCCAGCGTTTCAAAGGGCGCTGGTAACTTGGTCGTTGCCAGCACGGACGGATTCCTGCTGGAAGGCACAGTCACCGCAACCCGCCCTGACGCTTCGGTGTCGGGTGCTTCTCTCAGCCTGTCGGTCAGCCGTGAGGGTCGCTACGACACGGTGCAAACATCTGGCAATCCCTACATCGCAAGGGAGCGCGCCATCGTGATTGAGGCGTCGGCCGACGCTTTGAAACAGCACCGCGGTGACGCCGACACAGGTCAAGGCGTGGTGTCCACCAAGCTCATCAATGGCTCTGGCTTTGACCGTGTTGAATTGCGTGCTGACGACCGTGTCTTGCTGAAGCAAGGTGTGGATTTGGTGTCCAGCACCCCGGGCATGGGTGCCTTCCGTTCCTTGACACTCAACAGCCAGGCGCTGGAGGTTCAGGGGGGTGCGCACGGGGTGAAGGCGCAGTACGTGGCGCTGGGTGCCAAGAGCATCAAGGAACTCTCTGGCGCCAAGGCGTTCACCACACCAGAGGCCACTTCTGGTGATGGCACGCTGAGCGTGAATGCGGGTCTGATCGAGGTACATGGGCACAGTGCTTTCCGTGGCGCCAGCGACATCGGCCTCAATGCAACGCTGGGCGCAGATGGTGGTGCTTCACGCACCAACGGCGAAATCCGATTCATTGGCCGCAATGTCACTGAAACCACCGCATTGACTGGGCGCCTGAACTTTGCGCAGAACCTGACGCTCAGCGCTGGGCAAATCTACGCCAGCACCCTGAGCAATTTCCTTGTGCAAGGCAACCTCGGCACGTCACTCCTGACGGTGAACCCACCAGCAGCAGGTGCCTCCAGCAGCGCAACGCCCCTGTCTGCATTGGCCAGCCTGACCTTGCAGGCCACCGACGTCACCATCAATGGCAACGTTCGTCAGCCCTTCGGTAGCATCACCATCAACGCAGAGAACACGCCGGTGTTGGGGGCCAACAGCGAACTGTCGGTGTCGGGCCTCGGCGTGACGGTACCCGTTGGCACCACCATCAACCAGCGCGATTGGGTCTACTCGGTCAATGGCACCAGCGATGGCACGGTGGACACCACCTCGCTGACCACGACCAAGCTCAATGGTTTGCCGGTGAGCAAGGCCATTCTGGTGTCCGGCAAAGGCCTGACCATCGATGCGAGCTCCCAGATCAAGGCCCAGGGCGGTGGCGACATCGTTGCGCCTGAGTTCGTCTCGGGCGCCGGCGGCACGACAGACACAACATCGCGCAAGAACGTGTACGTCATCTTGCCCGGCTACAACTACGAGTTTGCGCCGTACGACACCGAGATCAACGCATCGACCAAGGCTGTTGGCACCGCGCTGAACGCGGGTGACCGTGTGTTCGTCGGCTCCGATAATGGCGTGTTGGCCAAGGGTTACTACACTTTGTTGCCAGCCCGGTATGCCAGCTTGGCTGGGGCTGTGATCGTTTCGGAAACGACGCTCAACGTCGGTCAGTCGATCAAGGCTGCACAGCAGAATGACGACGGCAGCGTTGTTGTTTCGGGTTATCGCACAGCGGTTGGCACGTCCATCAATGGTGGCAATGACAACCGCCTGGCTTTGCTGTTGGAGCCTGAGGCCACTTTCCGCGCAAAGTCGGCTGACAGCACGCTGACCTCGATCAACGCGTTGCTGGCAGCCTCGTCGGATGCGACGGTGTCGCGTCCTGGTGATGCCGGACGCGTTTCTTTGCATGCCACGGACGGTGCCTTCAACTGGGCAGCCAAGTACGATCTGTCCGCTGCAGAAGGTTTTGCTGGTGGTCAACTTGACTTGGCCATGGCCAACATGCGGGTGGTGACCGATGTCGACCCGGCAGCAGGACCTGATGGCAGCGTCAGTGCCAAGGCTTTGGCCGCCACAGGTGCCGCGAGCATCCTGCTGGGTGGGTTGCGCACGGACAGCAGCAGCGGCACGCAGATCACGGCAACCGCATCGACCGTGGCCGTTGCCAGCGACGTCAACGTTGGCAAGGAGCTGATTTTTGTTGCCAAGGATGCGGTGTCTGTTGCGGATGGCGTCACCATCCGCACTTCAGCTGCAGGCCCTGACACGGCGCGTTCAATGACTGTGGTGGGTGAAGGGGCTGCCTTGGTGGTGAGCAACCAGGCCAACACCGATTTGCGCCGCGATCTGAGCAAGGTCAATGGCACAAGCACCAAGACCTTGAGCCTGGGGCAGGGCGTGACGCTTGCAGGTGCCTCCGTTCAACTGGACAGCAGCGGTCAGGTGATTCGTCAGCAGGCGTTGACGCTGGACACCAGTGCCCTTGGCATCGGCACCAACAGCATCGCCGTGGGTGGTGATTCCGGCCAGGCAGGTGCCCTGGTGGTGGATGCTGCATCGGTCAACAAACTCACGCGCCTGCAACTGCGCGGCTACAAGAGCATTGACCTGGTGGGCAATGTGCAGCTTGGCGGTGTTGCGGCCGATGGCTCGCTGCTGACAAAGTCTTTGGTGCTCGACACGGCCAACCTGCGTGGTGTGGCCACGAGCGCTGCCACTGGCCAAAAGGCCTTGGTGACTGCCCAGCAAGTGACCTTGCGCAACACCTCCGGTAGAGCGACAGATCCAAGCCTGGTGGGCAACACATCGTTGACCGTCATGGCCAGGCCGGTGGTGGCGGACAAAACCGCTGAAGGCGTGACCATGGGCGCCGATGGGGTGACGGGCGCTCAGCGTCTGGCCTTCCTGAACAGTGAAATAGCCACCACGGGTGATGTCGTCGTGCGTGGGGCGTCCAATGTCGGTGCCCAGGGTGACTTGCTGCTGAACGCGGCGCGCGTGTCGGCGGCTCGCGGTGCCAGTGCCACCGTGGACAGCGCCAAGGTGCTGACCGTTGCAGCCATCGACCAAGTCAAGCCAGCCATGCCTGACGCGCAGGTCGCCACCGCGCGAACCCTGAGTGATGTGGTAGGTGCCGGCGCCAGCTTGAACCTGTCGGGTCAGCGCGTGGTGCAGTCCGGTGTGGTGGATCTGGCTTCAGGCAAGGTCAACTTGACAGGTCGTGGTGATGGCACCAGTGCCGACACCGTTGTTTTCGACACGGGTTCGACCACCCGTGCCGCTGGCTGGGTGGCACAGGCAGGCAGTACCTGGACCTCGGTGGCCAACGCAGGCAGCATCAAGGCGGTGGCTCAGCAAGGTGATGTGGTCGTGCGCGGCACGCTGGATGTGTCCGCGCCTGTGTCCACCACGGCAGGGGTGAGCTCTGGTGTTGCGGGCGCCATCACCCTGGTGGCGGCTGACCAGACCTGGGCCAAGGGCTCGGGCACCGTGGTGATGGGGGAGCAGGCCAAGTTGATGGGTTCGGCCAGCAAGGCGAGTGAGTCGGGCATCGTGACGGTGGATGCCGCACGTGTGCTGCGAGAAAGCGAGCGCGGCACAGCCGTGGTTGCATCGCAAGCGACTCAGGGGCTGAATGCTCTGGTAAAGGCCATCAACGATGGCGGCTCGCATCGCGAAGTGGACGTGCGAGTGCGTGAGGGCAACCAGGCCCTGAGCACAGGTCTGACGGCAGCCCGCGTCCTTCTGAGTGCCGATGGCGGCAAGCTCACCTTGGACAACGGTGCTGTGATTGCCGCCACGGCCGCCCGAGGTGGGGTGGTGCAGCTCAGCGCACGTGACGACCTCACGCTCCGGTCCGGCGCCAGCATTGACGCATCTTCCAGCGCAACCGGTGCGAACGGTGGTGATGTGCTTCTCGCATCCACCCAGGGCACGGTGGATGCGCAGGCCGGTGCCAGCGTGAACGCTTCAGGCGACAGCGCAGGCGACGGGCGCATCGTGATGCGTGCCCAAGCTGTCGGCACCAACGGCGTGAAGATCACTGCTCCGGGAGCCACGCTCAAGGCGGGGGAGATCACTGCAGAGTCTGTCAAGGTGTTTGCCACCACCGCATCGGTCAACATGACCAATGCCAACGCGCTGACCATCGGCACGGCGGGTGACGTGATCGCCTATGCGAAGGGCATCACAACGGCGAACACCAATGCCATCAAGAGCAGCCTTGGATGGTCCACCACCAGCGCGGCCTACCATGTGCGAACCGGCATTGAAATTCGCACGGATGGGGATTTCACCCTGGGCACCGACTGGAACCTGGCCAACCTGCGCAGCGGCGGTGAGCCCATCGCGCTCACGGTGCGTGCCAAGGGCAACGTCAACATCAATGCCAACCTGAGCGACGGCTTCAGCGCCGCTGGCCGTGCAAGCGGCACGGCCACTGCCCCCACCACCATCGTGGCGGGCGATGGCGCTTCCATGCGTCTGGTGGCGGGTGCGGATGTGAACTCGGCCGGCCTGCTCAAAACCAGCAGCTCACTGGCGAAGGACCTGACCGTGGCAGCCGACAAGGTCATCCGCACCACGTCAGGTTCCATCGAGGTGGCAGCGTCTCAGGACGTGGTTCTCAAGGGCAACACGCCTGCTGGCACCACCTTGCCCAGCCCGGCGTCCATTTATGTGGCGGGCAAGCTGGCGGCCACGCCGGCCAATTTGGCGTCTCGCCGCGACAACGTGAAATCAGCTTGGGAGCAATACACCGAGCAGGGTGGCCGCATGGAAGTGAGCGCGGGCCGCAATGTGGTGGCTCCTGCCATTTCCGAGTTGTTCGGCAACTACCTGCTGCATGCGGGCCCGCAGGCCAGCAGCGTTGCATGGTGGACGGCATTTGACAGCTTCCGTCAGGGTTTTGGCTCCATGGGTGGTGGCAACCTGCGCGTGGTCGCGGGCAATGACATCCGCAATGTGGGCGTGGCTTCCACCACCACAGGCCGCACGGTGCAAGATGCTGCAACGGGCGCCTACAGCCAGGTCATCACCAACGGTGGTGACGTTCTGGTGCGAGCCGGTGGCAATGTGTCGGGTGGTGCGTACCTGTTGTCGCGTGGTCAAGGTGCGATCGAAGCAGGTGGCAGCATCACCAAGGGTGATACCTATGCCGATGCTAATAACCTGCCGCAACTTGGACTCGTGCTGGGTCTGATGGATGGGCAATGGGCTGTGCGTGCCAACGGCACTGTGGCCATGAGCACGGTTTACAACCCGACCATTGTGAGCGGGCAGACCGTCGCGGCAGGCACTGCCAAGGCGCGTGTGGACGCGAACATGGCAGGCAGCTACTTCACTTATGGCAGTGATGCAGCTTTGTCCATCACTTCGGCGGCGGGTGACATCAACTGGGCCTTGCCAGGCACGTCAAACACCTCCTTGGGTGACGTGCTCAACAAGTTGATGACGGTCTATGTGCCGTCGGCTGAGAGGGTGGTCTTCTCAGTAAGCCGTGGTTCTGCACATGCCGCATGGTGGTCATTGTTGGCGCCGCCAACCTTGTCTGTGAACGCGGCTTCGGGCAGTGTCAATCTGGCGACCGGCAACCCCATCCAGTTGTTCCCGTCGGCAACTGGCAATCTCACGGTTTATGCCGGACAGGACCTGAATTTGGGTACTTCCACTGCAGCGACCTCGCTGGTCTTGGTGGATGCAGACGTCAATGCTTTCAACACGGGCACGGCAACGCGGCCTGCTGGTGCAAGTGTCAGTGGGGGCACGTTGTCTGACCTCACGAGCCTTCGCACGGTGGGGAAGGTAGACACACCCTTGTCGATGACGCTGCACCAGGACGACATCACACCTGTGCGCATCCATGCCGAAGGCGACATCAACTTCAATGCAGACAGTTCGTTGAACGTCAGCAAGGCCGCAGACATCAGCGCGGGTGAAGACATCAACCTGCCTGACATCCGTACCCTCCATTTCCGCAGCACCGACATCACCCGCGTGGTGGCGGGCCGAGACATCACGGGTGTTACGTCGGTGGTCAGTGACACGTTGCGCCAGCGTGGCTTGATCCAGGTCAGCGGTGTGGGCGAGTTGCAGGTGGAAGCGGGTCGCGACCTGAACCTGGTGACCTCGGGCGGCATCGAAACTGTGGGCAACCTCTACAACCCCGCCTTGCCCAGCGAGAGCGCCAGTATCCGCGTCTCTTCAGGCTCGACCAAGACCTTGAACATCTCCAATTTCAAGGCCAGCTACCTGGACCAGGACGCGCAATTGCGCCAAGACCTCATCAGCTACGTTGCCCAGACCTTGGTGCTGGACGCCAAGGCCTTGAGCTATGCCAGTGCGCTGGAGTACTTCGGGCAACTCTCGCGTGCACATCAGGTGTCGTTCGCTGAAACGGCGGTCAATAACCAGTTTGTTCGGGCATACCTGACGCCGGCCAAGGTGGGTGTTGATGCTGTCTGGGCTTTTGTGGCGGCGAATGCCGGCGTGTCTGTGGATGACACCGGCTCCAATGCCTACCAGCAGTACCTGGCTGGCCAGAGGGCCTTGATCGGCTACATGAAGAAGGTGTCGGGTCAATCTGATCTGAGCTATGACCAGGCTCTGGCTGCATACCGTGCGTTGGACAACACCGGCAAGGCAGAACTGGTAGACAAGCGCGGAACACTCAACGCCGAGGTGGCTGCGGCCTTCTTGGTGGCAGGCACTGCGCCTGACTATGCTCAGCAGTGGCAAGAGCGTGTGGCTGCCGCAGGGTTGACCTTGGGTCAGAGCATCACGCCAGCCGATCACAACTTGGCGTTGTTCAGGCAGTTCCGCGACAACGTGCTCATGAGCGAAGTCAAACGTTTGGGCAATGCGGCCAATGCGGTGGCTGACTCTGCCAATCCCTTGTTTGCCGCTCGCCGATCTGTTGTGCGAGAGGTGTTGTTGTCAGGCCTGAGGCAGTCCGCTGAACTGGCTGGCGTTGGCACCAGCTTCACCAGCCAGGGTGACATCAACATCGCAGGCAGCAAAATCCAAACCCGCGGCACAGGCGATTTCACGAACAGTGGCATCGACCTCTTTGCGCCGGGTGGGCGCGTGCTGGTGGGTTACACGGCCCTCTCGGCCAACGATCGCAAGCCCGAAGTGGCCACCAAGCGAGGTCTCGTGTCCAACGGCGGCAGCATCCGGTCTCTGTCGGACGGCGACTTCCAGGTCAATGCCCAGAAGGCCTTCGTCATTGGCACGGGTGACCTGCTGGTGTACAGCGCCAATGGCAACATCGACTCTGGCCGGGGCTCTAACACCGACGTGGCTGTGTCTGATCCTGTCCTTACCCGATTGAGCTCCGGTGAGGTTGTTTCAACAACGCCCCCCCCGGTCAGTGGCAGCGGCATTGGCATTGTCAAGGATGCCAATGGGAAGAGTGCTGGCCAAGTGGTGCTGTTGACGCCGCGAGGTCAGGTGCTGGCGCTGGATGCGTTCATTCAAGGTCCTGAGGTGGTCATCCCTGGACCTGTTTTGGGCGCTGACAACGTGAAGAGCGCCACGCCATCTGGCCCGGCTGCTGCGCCCGTTTCGGTCAACCTGTCTGTGAACACTGGTTTGGGCTCTGAAGCTGCGGCTGGCACTGCCCAGGCCGAAACGGCTCAGGGGCGTGGCAAGCAGCGGGAAGCGTCTTCTGTGTTGACCGTGGATGTGCTGGGCGCTGGGGACGCGGAAGTGTCGTTGCCGCCCACCGCGGCAGGCAAGCCAAGCAGCGCGGCCAGTGACAGCAAGGCTTGCGAAGGCAAGAAGGGTTGCTCGGCTGGTAAGTAAGCACCGCACCGAGAAAAGAAAGAGGCCGCATCCATGCGGCCTCTTGTTTTTACGCGCCGTGCAGTGCCAATTCAGCCTGCTTTCAGCACACTGTGTATGGCTTTGGTGAATGCGTTGGCCATGTCGGCGGTATCGCACAGTGGGCTGTTGGCCATGCGGTCACGCAACTGGCTGCGCAACTCAGCCAGCGCATGCCTATCGCTGACCAACGCAGCACAGCGTTTGACCACGTCGTCGTCGTTGAGGCAAGCCAATTCGGTCAATCCAACGGCGTGCAGCAAGGTGTGCCCCTGTCGGCTGCAGATCGTCTGACCCACCAGGCTCACCACAGGCACGCCCATCCACAAGGCCTCACAGGTGGTGGTCACGCCGTTGTAGGGGAATGGGTCCAGTGCCACATCCACACGGTGGTAAAGCTCCAGATGGTTCTTGACCTCTGTTGCCCAGCCCATCAGTTCCAGGCGATCGGCGTGGATGCCTTGCGCTGCAAAGCGCGCCAGGGTATGCGCCTTCACGGCTTCGTCGGCCAGCGCCATGGTTTTCAACAGGAGGCGGGCGTTGGGGATGGCATGCAGTACGGTCGACCACAGAGCCACAGTGTGATCGCTGAGCTTGCTCAGCACGTTGAATGATCCAAAGACAGGTCCCTCGCCATTCAGCATTGGCAAGGGCGCAACGTCAGGCGCATCGGCTGGCGCGCGGTAGCACACGTATGGTCGCTCCAGCACAATGGGCTGCTCGACCGAGCAGGCCGGACCGATCGGGCTTTCCGCCCAACGGTCTGTCAGCCGGTACTGAATGGCAGGGTGTCCTGAAGTTCCAAGGTACCCCAGCCAGCTCATTTGCACGGGTGCGGGCTGTGCGGCCAACGCCTCAATGCGCCCCCCGTCGGTCAGACCAGCCAAGTCGACTAGCACGTCCAGTCGGTCTGCCGCAATAGTTTGCGCCAAATCTGCCGCCTGCAGGTGGGCCACGGAGCGCCAGTTGGGAATCAGTTGCTGAAAGCGGGCCATCACCGCATCCATCCGTGACCCTGTGTCGTAGGCAAAAAATTCGAAGGTGTTCGGGTCGAGCTTCTCAAGCAATGGCTCCAAGAAAAAGGCGCATGAGTGGAGTCTGAAGTCGCCCGACAACCACCCCAGTTTGATCCGGCGGGGGGGCTCAAACTCAGCGCCGACTTGTCCGGTGGTGGATGTGACATCTGGTGGCCGCGCTGGCTGAACATCCAGCGTTCCAAGCAGGTGTTCAGCCAAAGCACGGTGTGCTTGGCCGCTGTCTTCGTCCACGTACAGGGCGTTGGCGGTATGACTGATGCGATGTTGTATGAAGTTGGGCGAGATGCGCACGGCTGCGGCAAAGTGCTCACGCGCCTCAGGGACTCGGCCTGCATCGAACAGGACTGAGCCGATCAGGTGATGGGCCACACCTCGTTGTTGATCGGTTTGGCTCATGGGCATGAGCGCCTCCGCTAATGGCAAGGCCAGGCTGAAGCGCTTCTGATCGATGTGGCAAAGGGTCTGCAGGTAGACGGCCTCATTGCGCAGAGCGGCCACATCGCTGGTACGGGCTGCCACGGACAAAGCATTCAAGGCTGCATCTGTGCGACCCTGAATTCTGCAAGCCAACCCCAGTGCGTAATGAGCCAGGGGTAGCTTCGGATCGATGCGCAGTGCCATCAGCGCGTACTGCTCGCCCTCGGCGGATCGCCCAGAATCACTGAGCAACTTGGAAAGAAGCGACAAACCTCGTGCGTCGTTGGGGTCGTGCAGTAAGCCCGTGCGCAAAGCATTCATGGCTTCGTCGCGGCGGCCGTCAGGCAATGCCTCACCGATCTTGAACCACGCCTGCGACAACTGTGGCTGTACCTGCACCGCGCGTTGCCACGCCAGCAGCGCTGCGCTAGGTTCCTGGCGAGCGGCCAGGACGTTGCCCAGCTCAAAATTCGCAGCAGCCATCTGTGGCTGCAGTGCAAGCACCTTGCGGTACAGCGATTCCGCATCGTCCAGCGCGCCAGTGGCTTGCAGCAGGTTGGCCAGGTTGTGCAGGGCTGTGGTGTTGTCTGGCTCGACCGCGAGGATTTGTCGGTAGGTGGCCTGTGCGTCTTCCAGGCGCCCACTGCTGCGCTGGATCAGCGCCAGCTCGATGAGCAAGGGAAGTGACTTTGGCAGCGCGCGGATGCCTGCCCTGCAGCTTTGCAATGCATGCTTGTTGAAGCCTTGAACTCGTTGAGCGCGAGTGAGCAGAACGTGTGCGGCTTCCAAGTGGGGTGAGCTGCGCAGGATCGATTTGCACATGGCCTCGGCCCGCGTGGTGTCGCCAGACTGGAAGTGCATCAGCGCTTCTTGCAAGCGCTGCTTGGCCATGGGGTCTGTCGCATCGGACAGAGGAGTGTTGGAGCGTGACATGCGGTGCATGCTAGTCACCGACTGCACCAGAAATTTGACAGAGTCTGGAAACCTGCGTTTGAGGGGGGATGAAGGTCTTTCGCGATTTGTGACGGTTGCGTGTCGATGGGTTGGCTTTTGGGGTGATCTGATTGACTCATGGTGCGCGCGTTGGTTCGACACATGCTCTGCAGACAATCCGTGGTTGCCCTTGTGACCACTGGATGCCATGAAAGCTGTCAAACAATCCATCGTGCTGGCTGCGTTGTGCGCAAGCCTGTTTTCCACGTCTGCCCATGCTTGGTGGAATGGTGACTTCAAACAGCGCACCAAAGTGACGCTGAACACCTCGGCACAAGGCGTGGAAACCAAAGAGGCTTTGTCGGGCGTGGTGGTGCCCGTGCGCTTGCACTCCGGCAACTTCGACTTCCTCAGCGCCAAGCCGGACGGCTCCGACCTGCGGGTGGTGGGCGCCGACGACAAGACGCCGCTGAAATACTGGATCGAGCGTTTCGACGGGGCCAACGAGTTGGCCGTCATCTGGGTGCAGTTGCCCAGCGTCGCGCCGGGCACGGACAAGAACACGGTCCATGTCTACGCCGGCAACGAGAAGGCTGTTGCCGAAGCAGGTTCCGCCGCGATCTTCGACGGCGCCATGCTGGCTGCTTTCAGCTGGTCTGACAAAACGCCCGAGGCTGCCGATGCCTCCGGCCAGATCAAAACCACTGGCCCTGTGACCCGTGAGACCAATGGTCAGATCGGTGCTTCGCTGAAGCTCGACGGTGCGCCGGTGCAAATCAGCAGCGACAAGCTCAAGGCAACATCGGGCAACCCCTACAGCGTCAGCCTGTGGATCAAGCCGGAAGCGGCGGCCGGCACGATTTTCAAGCAAGGGGCACTGAGCATTTCGCTGGATGGCGGCAAGCTGGCTGCGCGGCTGGGTGGTGCAAGTGCTGCCGGCGGCGAGTTGCCTGCCTCCGCCTGGGCCCATGTGGCCGTGACCGTGGGCGGTGGCAAGCTGAGCCTCTACCTCAATGGTGAGCCCGCAGCGTCTGCCGATCTGGGTCAAGCGCCCGCCATCGAGGGCACCGTGGTGCTGGGCGAGGGTGTGCGCGGTTTGCTGGATCAGCTGGAGGTGGCTGCCTCGGTGCGCAGTGCCGAATGGCTGAAGCTGGCTGCTGCCGCGCAGCGCGCAGATGCCAAGCTGGTGGCTGCCGTCACGGAGACCGAAGGCAGCGCCAAAGCCGAGGGCGGCGGCGAACCCAGTCACTTCGCCATCCTGGTCAACAACCTGACCACCGACGCCTGGGTCGTCATCATCATCCTGGGCATCATGTTCGTCATCGCCGCCTGGGTCATGTATGACAAGGCTGTGCTGGTGGGGCGCGCAGACAAAGACAACCTCAAGTTCCTGGCGGGCTTCCGCGATGCCAAGGACGTGCTCACGGTGTCCACGAAGGGCATGAAGCACTCGCAACTGGCACGCCTGTACGAGGCCGGCATGCGCGAGCTCAAGAAGCGCGATGTGGGCGTGGCCGGTGCAGCACCGTTGGGTGGCGCTTCGATCGACGCCGTGAAGGCCGCCATCGACGCCGACCTGATCCGCGAGAGCCACACCCTCAACAGCAAGATCGTGCTGCTGACCATCGCGATCTCGGGTGGTCCCTTCCTGGGCCTGCTGGGCACGGTGGTGGGTGTGATGATCACTTTCGCGGCCATCGCGGCTGCTGGCGACGTCAACGTGAACGCCATTGCGCCCGGCATCGCCGCCGCCCTGCTGGCCACCGTGGCCGGTCTGGCTGTTGCCATCCCTGCGCTGTTTGGCTACAACTACCTCGCCGCCCGCATCAAGAACATCTCCTCGGACATGAGCATCTTCGTGGACGAGTTCGTGACCCGCGTGGCCGAGACCTACGGTGCGCGCTGACATCAGCCCGGTTGCAACCATGACCCCTTATGGAGCAAGCCATGGCCGGTGACGTCAAAGGCGATCTGCAGGCGTACGACGACATCAACGTCACGCCCATGCTGGACCTCGCCTACGTGCTGCTGGTGGTCTTCATCATCATGACGACCGCCTCGGTTCAAGGCGTGAAGGTGACGCCCCCGCTGACGCAGGCGGCCAACAACCTGGCCAAGCCCCAGACGCGCGGCATCACCATCACCGCCGATGGTCAGATCTTCCTGGACGCCTACCCGGTGAGCATCGACCAGTTGCAGGCCAACCTGGCGCAGTACAAGGCGGCCAACCCCAACCTGCCTGTGGTGCTCAAGGCCGACGCCGCAGCCCAGTACGACAAGGTGATGGAGGTGTTGGAAGTGGCCAAGCGCCTGGACATCACCGAAATTGGTCTGGCGACCAAGCGCTTGCAGTGAAGGAGCGCTGAGATGCAAGTTCAAAGCGAAACCAAACCTTACGACTCCATCAACGTCACGCCGATGCTCGATTTGGCGTACGTGCTGCTGGTTGTCTTCATCCTGATGACCACCGCGTCTGTGCAGGGCTTGCATGTCAGCATGCCCAAGCCCAGCAACAAGCCGTCCACCGAGAAGCACCCGCTCAAAATCGTGCAGGTCATGCCCGACGGGGCGCTGATGCTCAACGGTGTGTCGGTCAGCATGGGCGAGTTGGAGTCGCGCCTGCAGCAGGCCAAGGCCGAAGACGCCAAGATGAGCGTGGCCATCAAGGGCGATGGGCGCACCCAGTACGCCAAGGTGGTGTCGGTCATCGACCTGTGCAACAAGCTGGAAGTGTCGATGGGGTTGGTGACAGCCCGCATCGGCACCTGAGGACGCGCCATGACCGAACCCCGTCAGGACGACGCCCTGGACGAGGGCCAAGAGGCCCCGTCTGCCAAGCGCTTCATCGTGCCCGCCATCCTGGCCCTGGCCTTGCTGGCCGGCGGCTGGTTCGCGGTCAAGTCCCTCAAGGGCGGCAGCAGCGAGCCCAAGCGCCAGACCGTGAAGATCGCGGTGCTGCCCGACACGCCGCCCCCGCCGCCGCCCCCGCCGCCGCCCGACAAGAAAATCGAACCCGAGGTCAAGGAGCAAAAGCCCCAGCCTCAGGAAGACCAGCCCAAGCCGCTGGACAAGGCGCCCGAGCCGGAGCAGTTGAAGATGGAAGGCGCGGCAGGCGATGGCCCGAGCGCTTTCGGTTCCGGCAGCGTGTCCAAAGACTACATCGCGGGTGATCCGGGCACGGGCATCGGCGGTGGCGGCAAGCTGCAGTTCGCGCTCTTCAATGGACAGTTGCAGCGTCACGTTCAGTCGGCCTTGGCTCGCAATGCCAAGGCCAAGATCGCCGATTACCGCGTCAATGTGCAGGTCTGGGTGTCACCCGCTGGCGAGTTGCGCATCGAACTGTTGTCCTCGACGGGCGATGAGAAGTCTGATGAGGTGCTTCGTCAGGCCCTGGGTCAACTGCCACCGATCGCCAACGTGCCTGCCAACCTGGTCCAACCCATCCGTTTACGCATCACCAACCGCATGACCGGTTGAACTCTGAGTTTTTAGCCATGACACACACCCGCAAGCCCCTGTGGCTGAGCCTGACCGCCCTGAGCCTGGCCGTGTCCGCACAGGTCGCCCATGCCGACGAGCGAGAGTCCTTGGAGGCCCTGCGCCAGACCACCATCGGCCTGATCGATGCCTTGGTGGACAAGGGCGTCCTCACCCGCGAAGCCGCCGATGCCATGCTCAAGCAGGCCCGTGCGCGCGCCGAGGCGGCCCAGGCCGTCGCTCCCGCAGCCAAGCCCGAAACCACCGCCGCGGGCAAGCCCGTGCAGCGCGTGCCCTACGTGTCCGAGGCCATGAAGGCCCAGATCCGCAACGAGATCAAGGAAGAGGTGCTGACCCAGGCCCGTGCCGAGCGTTGGGGTGTGCCGAATGCCACGCCTGCCTGGACGGACCGCATCAAGATCGACGGTGACATCCGGTATCGCCACCAAGGCGATCGGCCAAGTGGCAGCAACACCGCTGCGAGCGCATACCAGTCGTCCGTGGCAGACACCAGCCAGGGCCTGATGCGTGCCCCCGAATTTGCGCTGTCTGACTCGAACAACAACACACGAGCGTCCACCAACGACGATCGCTCGCGCGAGCGACTGCGATTGCGATTGGGTCTGACGGCCAAGGTCAGTGATGAGGTCGGCGTGGGCGTCCGACTGGCCACCGGCAATGCCGATGACCGTGTTTCCACCAACCAGACATTGGGCAACAATTTCAACAAATACCAGCTGTTTGTGGACCGAGCTTTCGTCAAGGTGGAGCCCGCCGATTGGCTGGCGCTCAACGTGGGGCGCCTGCCCAACCCCTGGTTCAGCACGGACATGGTCTGGAGTGAGAATCTGAATTTCGATGGTGCGGCCGTGACCGCACGTTGGTTGCAAACCGATGCGACGGTCGAACCGTTTGCCACGGTGGGCGCTTTCCCGTTGCGGGACCAGGCGGCACCGACGCGTGGCGCGCGTTGGCTTTATGGCGCCCAAGTGGGTTCGGCTTGGCAGATTGATTCGCGCACCCGCATCAAGGGCGGCTTGGCGTATTACTCCTACCAGAACATCGCAGGACGTGAAGACCTTGACTACCAGGGGACCAACGCCAGCACCTATGTGGCTGGACCGAGCTTTGGTCAGTACAGCTACCCCCAAGGCTCGCTGGGTCAAAAGGGCAACACGCTGTTTGAGACCAACCCGGCTTTTGCATCCCTGCAATCCAATGGCCTCCCGTATTACGGTTTGGCCTACGAATTCCGTCCATTGGTTTTGACGGTTTCCGCCGAGTTCACCCATTTCAGCCCTTACAGCCTGTTGGCGACATTCGAGTACGCACGGAACACGGCGTTCAGTGTCGCAAGCTTCCAGCGTCGTGCTGGCTCAACCTTCGCAGGCGTCAACCCTGGTGGACGTGCTGACGGCTACCACTTCCGCCTGGGCTTCGGCTCTGCTGAGGTGCGTGAGCCTGGCCAGTGGTTGGCCACGGTGGGCTACAAGCATGTTGGCTCTGACGCGGTGGTCGATGCTTTCACTGACAGCGACTTGGGTCTGGGTGGCACCAACGTGCAGGGTTACATCCTGGGCTTCACCTATGGCTTGTACCGCAACACCAGCCTCGGTGCTCGCTTCCTGTCGTCCAAGTCGATCGACTCCCCCATCAACATCTACAACCCGAGTGCCAAGTTCGGCGTCAACAGCCTGCAGGTGGACTTCAATGTGCGCTTCTGACCGAACCCTTCATGTTCGCTGGCTGGCAGCGCTGGCGATGAGCTTCTCCCTGGCCGTGGGCGCGCACGCGGCCGACCAGGGACAGGAGCAGCTCAAACGCCTGAAGCTGCAGATGCGCCAGATGCAGCAGGACCAGACGGCCGCGCAAGAAGCGCAGTCCAAGGCAGACCAGGCGCGCCAGCAGGCCGAGCAGGCTTTGAAGTCTGCGCAGTCCGAGTTGCAGGGGGCCAAGTCCACGGCAGGCGCTTCCACGCGCAAGCTGGCGGCTTTGCAGCAGGAAGCGCTTGCCTTGAAAGATGAGCGTGCACGCCTGGGGGAGCAGGTCCAGCAACTCACGCAAAAGTTGGAAGCTCAGTCGCAGGCGGCACAAGATGCGCAAGCCCGCGCGCAGGCCAGCGAGAGCAAGCTCCAGTCAGAGAACGCGGCCTTGCAGGGCCGTGTGGCCCAGGTGCTGTCACAGAACGCGCAGCTCTACCAGCTGGGCACGGAGGTGCTCGGGCGCTACGAGCGCAAGGGCCTGGGGGAAGTGTTGGGCGCCAACGAGCCTTTCATCCAGACCGCGCGCGTCACGCTCGAGAACGTGAAGGCCGAGTACCAGGACAAGCTTGACGCGGCCCGCGCCAAGCCCCAGCCCGGCGAGACGCCCGCGACCGCTGTGCGTTGATGTGGATGTGATCGGCATGGGCAGGGCCTGACCGAGCGCACAATGCGACTGGAGGGTTCTGCCACATGATCACATTCCAATCCCAAGCCACCGGCGACCTCGTCATGCTCGACAAGCACGCCGAGGCCCTGCTCCAGCTGCTCGGCAAGACCGCCAAAGCTGCCGGCATCCTGGCGCCAGCCGACATGGCGCACGCCCTGTTGGTGCTGCGCGCCATCGAGGACCCTCGCGACGCCCAGGCGGTGGCCCGTGCCGAGCGCGCCTCGGACGTGGCGAATGGCGAAGAAGACGGCGCCCCCAAGCCGACCTTGTCTTTCCAGGACGAACCCGTCAGCCTGCGCCAGCGCGCCGCGCCACTCATCCGCCTGATCGAGCAGGCCCAGGCCGAAGGCAAACCGATCGTTTGGGGCGTTTGAACCCGGCTTCTGGCTTGTGCGCTGCAGCATGGCTGAGGCATGATGGTCCCATGTCCGAGTCCGCCACCCGCCTCATCGCCGTGCGCCACGGTGAAACCGCCTGGAACCGCGTGTCCCGCATCCAGGGCCACACCGACATCCCCCTGAACGACGCCGGGCTTTGGCAGGCGCGCCAAGTGGGCCAGGCGGTGGCCGCCGAGGGCATCGACGCGATCTACAGCTCGGACTTGCAACGCGCCGCCGACACGGCCCGGGCCATCGGCCAGGCAGCAGGCGTGCCGGTCCAGCTTGATGTGGCCTTGCGTGAGCGCCATTTCGGTGAGCTCGAAGGCCTGACCCACGACGAGATCAACACGCGCTGGCCCGAGCAGGCCCGGCGCTGGCGCGGCCGCGACCCCGACTACGGCCCGCAGGGCGGCGAGGCGCTGAAAGATTTCCACGCGCGCTGCGTGGGCGCCTTGACCCGGCTGGCGCAACGTCACCCGGGCCAGACCGTGGTGCTGGTGGCCCATGGCGGTGTGCTCGATTGCTTCTACCGCGCCGCCAACGGCGTGGACCTGAGCGTGCCGCGCAGCTGGACCATCGGCAACGCCACCATCAACCGGCTGCTCTACAGCCCGGACGGCCTGACCATGATCGGTTGGGCCGACGATGGCCACCTGCAGGCCGAGCGTGGCCTGGACGAGTCCTCCGACGGGGCGGTGGCGCCGGCTTGAAGCGCCGGCGGGCGTCTCGGCAGGCACCGCGCACGGTCTTGCCCAGGTGTTCGCACGCCTTGCGACAAGGGTGCCACCAGCTGCTTTCTGATCAGCGCTGTGCTCACAAACGGGGTGAACGGCGGGCATCGCCCTGTGTTCTGTGCTGAAAAAGCCGCAGAGTCAGCAGGTCATTGCGCAAAACTTAACAAAGTGTTTTCGAAAGCTGGCTATCATCCCGTGCAGAATATTGACTAGGCAAGTATTTACGAGGTGAACATGGCGCGTCGCAATCAGGGTGTCGATCTGGGGATGCTGGCAGGTGCTGTTTTGGCGCTGGCTGTGCTGGCGGGCTGCGGCAAGGGCGGTGACGCCACCGCGCAGGCCCCTGCGGGCGCCAAGCCGGCCATGCCGCCGGCACAGGTGGGCGTGGTCACGGTGCAGTTGCAGTCCGTGCCGGTGATGAACGAACTGCCGGGCCGCCTGGAGGCCTTCCGCACCGCGCAGGTCCGTGCCCGCGTGGCCGGCATCCTGCAACGCCGCCTGTTCACCGAAGGCGCCGACGTGAAGGCCGGCCAGGCCCTCTTCCAGATCGACCCGGCCACCTACCAGGCCGCGCTGGACAGCGCCCTGGCCACGCAGGCGCGCGCCGAGGCCAACCAGGCCCAGGCTTCGGCCCTGGTCAAGCGCTACGAGCCTTTGCAAGCCGCCAAGGCCATCAGCCCGCAAGATTTCCTCAACGCGCAGGTGGCCGAGCGTCAAGCCAATGCCGACGTGCAGTCGGCCAAGGCGGCGGTGCAGACGGCGCGCATCAACCTCGGTTATGCGAGCGTGAGCTCGCCGATCGCTGGCCGCATCGGCCGGGCGCTGGTGACCGAGGGTGCGCTGGTGGGGCAGGGCGAGGTGACGCAGCTGGCCGTGGTGCAGCAGGTCAACCCGCTGTACGTCAACTTCACGCAGTCGGCCAACGAGGTCATGAAGCTGCGCCAGGCGCTCAACAGCGGCGCGCTGAAGAAGGCCGGTGAGCAGGCTGCCAGCATCCGCATCGTGACGGACGATGGCCGCGAGTACCCGCTGCCGGGCAAGCTGCTGTTTTCCGACCTGACGGTGGACACCACCTCGGGCCAGGTCTCGCTGCGCGCCGAGCTGCCCAACCCGCAAGGCCTCTTGCTGCCGGGCATGTACGTGCGCGTGCGCCTGGAACAGGCCCAGGTGGACGGTGGTTTCCTGTTGCCCCAGCAGGCCGTGACACGCACCGCGCAGGCCGACACCGTCATGGTGGTGGCAGCCGATGGCATGGTCTCGCCCCGCCCCGTGAAGATCGGTGGTGCGCGCGGCAACCAGTGGGTGGTGCTGGGTGGCCTGAAAGACGGCGAGCAGGTGATGGTCGATGGCTTCCAGAAGATGATGAACCCGAAGGCGCCAGTGAAGGCCGTGCCCTGGCAGGCGCCCGATGTGACGGGGATGACCGCCCCGGCCGCAGCGTCTGCGGCATCTCCTGCTGCCACCGCGTCCGCAGCCGCGTCCGCAGCCGCGTCCGCAGCCGCGTCCGCCGCCACGTCCGCTGCCACCACGCGCTGAAGGAGCCCCCATGCCACGCTTCTTCATCGAGCGGCCCATCTTCGCGTGGGTGATCGCGCTGTTCATCCTGGTGTTTGGCGGTGTCGCCATCACCAAACTGCCGATCGCGCAGTACCCGACCGTGGCGCCGCCCTCGGTCGTCATCAGTGCCACCTACCCCGGCGCCTCGGCCAAGACGCTGGACGAGAGCGTCGTCAGCGTGATCGAGCAGGAGCTCAATGGCTCGCCAGGCATGGCCTACATGGAGTCGGTCAGCCAGGCCAATGGCACGGGCAGCATCACCGTGACCTTCGAGTCCGGCACCAACATCGACCTGGCCCAGGTGGACGTGCAAAACCGCCTGGCCCGCGCCACGCCGCGCCTGCCCTCGGCGGTGACGCAGCAGGGCGTGAAGGTGGACAAGTCGCGCAGCAACACGCTGTTGTTCGTGATGCTGTCGTCCACCAACCCGGCCTTTGACCCCGTGGCCCTGGGCGACTACGCCTCGCGCAACGTGCTGCCCGAGTTGCAGCGCGTGGCCGGCATCGGTCAGGTCACGCTGTTCGGCACGGAGCGCGCCATGCGCATCTGGGTGGACCCGGCCAAGCTGGTGTCCTATGGCCTGAGCCTGAGCGACGTCAACAATGCCATCAAGGCGCAGAACGGCCTGGTGCCTGCCGGTGCCCTGGGCGACCGCCCCAACGTCATCGATCAAACCATGACGGCCACCGTGGTCGTCAATGGCCAGCTGGAGAACACCGAGCAGTTCGGCAACGTCGTGCTGCGTGCCAAGGCCGATGGCTCGACCGTGCGCCTGAAAGACGTGGCCCGCATGGAGCTGGGCGCCCAGGCCTACGGCACTTACGCGCGCCTCAACGGCAAGCCGGCGCTGGGCATGAGCGTGCAGCTCTCGCCCACCGGCAATGCGCTGGAGTCGGCCAAGCTGGTCAAGGCCCGCATGGAGCAACTCAAGAAGTACTTCCCGCAGGGCGTGGACTACTCCTTCCCCTACGACACCTCGGGCTTCATCGAGATCTCGATCAGCCAGGTGGTCGAGACCCTGGTGGAAGCCGTGGTGCTGGTGTTCCTGGTGATGTACCTGTTCCTGCAGAACATCCGCTATACCCTGATCCCGACGCTGGTGGTGCCGGTGGCTTTGCTGGGCACCTTCGGCGTGATGCTGGTGGCGGGCTTCTCCATCAACGTGCTGACGATGTTCGGCATGGTGCTGGCCATCGGCATCCTGGTGGACGATGCCATCGTGGTGGTGGAGAACGTCGAGCGCCTGATGGCCCAGGAAGGGCTGTCGCCCCGCGAGGCCACGCGCAAGGCCATGGGACAGATCAGTGGCGCCATCATCGGCATCACGGTGGTGCTGGTGTCGGTGTTCATCCCGATGGCCTTCTTCGCGGGCTCGGTGGGCAACATCTACCGCCAGTTCTCGCTGGCCATGGTGGCCTCGATGCTGTTCTCGGCCTTCCTGGCCCTGTCGCTGACGCCGGCCTTGTGCGCCACGCTGCTCAAGCCTGTGCCGCACGATCACCACGAGAAGGGTGGTTTCTTCGGCTGGTTCAACCGCTTCTTCACCTCGACCACGCACGGCTACGAAGGCCTGGCGGCCAAGCTGGTGCGCCGCGGTGGGCGGGTGTTCATCGTGTACGCGCTGATCGTGGCGGCGGTGGGCTGGTTGTACGTGCGCATGCCCTCGGCCTTCCTGCCGAACGAGGACCAGGGCAACCTGATCGTCAACGTGCAGCTGCCGCCGGGCGCCACCGCGCCGCGCACCGAGGCCGTGATCGGCCAGGTCGAGCAGTACTTCCTCAAGCAGCCCGAGGTGCAGTCCATCATCGGTGTGGTGGGCTTCAGCTTCTCGGGCACGGGCCAGAACGCGGCCCTGGGTTTCGTGACGCTCAAGGACTTCGACCAGCGCAAGGGCGACGCCCATTCGGCGCAGGCCTTGGCCAAGCGGGCGTTCGGCGCGCTGATGGGCATCCGCGATGCCTTCATCTACCCGCTGAACCCGCCGCCGATCCGCGAGCTGGGCAATGCCACGGGCTTCTCGCTGCGCTTGCAGGACCGTGGCGGCCTGGGCCACGACGCCTTGCTGGCCGCACGCAACCAGCTGCTGGGCATGGCCGCGCAAAGCAAGGTCGTGTCAGGCCTGCGCCCGGACGGCCTCGAAGACGCGCCCCAGCTGCAGCTGGACATCGACCGCGAGAAGGCCTATGCCTTGGGCGTGAGCTTCGATGCGCTGAGCACGACGCTGTCCACCGCCTTGGGCTCCAGCTACATCAACGACTTCCCTAACCAGTCGCGCCTGCAGCGCGTGGTGGTGCAGGCCGATGCGCCGGCGCGCATGCAGCCCGAGCAGATCCTGCAGCTCAACGTGACCAACACACAGGGTCAGAGCGTGCCGCTGTCGGCCTTCGTGAAGACGCGCTGGGTGACCGGCCAGATGCAGGCGGTGCGCTACAACGGCTACCCGGCGATGCGCATTGCCGGTGACGCGGGCGCGGGCTTCAGCACGGGCCAGGCGATCGCCGAGATGGAAGCGCTGGCCGCCAAGCTGCCGCAAGGCATTGGCATCGAGTGGACGGGGTTGTCGCGCGAAGAGCAGCTGTCGGGCTCGCAGGCCACGACGCTGCTGGTGTTCTCGCTGCTGGCCGTGTTCCTGTGCCTGGCCGCGCTGTACGAGAGCTGGTCGATCCCCGCTGCCGTGATGCTGGTGGTGCCGCTGGGTGTGCTGGGTTCGCTGCTCGGCGCGAACATGCGCGACCTGCCCAACGACGTGTTCTTCAAGGTGGGCCTGATCACCATCATCGGCCTGTCGGCGAAGAACGCCATCCTGATCATCGAGTTCGCCCGCGAGCTGCAGGACAAGGGCATGGGCCTGCTGGAGGCCACGCTGCAGGCCTGCCACCTGCGCTTCCGCCCGATCATCATGACCTCGGTGGCCTTCATTCTGGGCGTGCTGCCCCTGGTGGTGTCCACCGGCGCCGGCTCGGCCAGCCAGCGCGCCATCGGCACGGGCGTGATGAGCGGCATGATCGCGGCCACCGTGCTGGCGGTGTTCTTCGTGCCGGTGTTCTTCGTGGTGATCCGCCGCTGGTTCCCGGCCAAGCCCGCCGCAGAAGCCACGACACTGGCCGCAGACACGGCACATGCCCATGAAGGCAAGGAGTGAGGCCATGGCCGAAACGATGAAGACCCCGCGCCCGATGCTGCGCCCAGCGATGACCGCGGTGACGCTGGCAGCCCTGCTCATGCTGCAGGCCTGCTCGCTGACCCCGACCTACCAACGCCCTGAGCTGGCCGTGCCCCAGGCGCTGGCCGGTGCGGAGGCGGCCTCTGCTGCTGCTTCTGCCTCGGCGGCGCCCACCCCTGCCGTGGCCGAGCTGCCCTGGCGCACCTACTTCCCCGACGCCCGCCTGCAATCGCTGGTGTGCGAGGCCCTGGCCAACAACCGCG
>CAIQIL010000356.1 GCA_903871865.1 uncultured Burkholderiales bacterium | reverse complement strand
CCCCGTCTGCAGGGCATTGCCCAGGCGACGGCGCCATTCGTCTTCGCCCAGCACCACGGCTTGGGCGTCGGCCAAGGCCGACAACTCGACGCTGAACGCGCCTCGGCTTTCGGCGCGCGCCAGGGCCGAATCGGCCGCCGCCAGCACGGACTGCATCGTCACGCCACGCTTCCAGCGCACCCCGCCCACCACCACCGCCGCGGGCACGGCCTGCTCTGTGAAAGCGCGCTTGAGCGCATCGGCATAGTGCTCGGCCTGGGGCAAGGGCACATGGCTGCTCATCAGGCACACGGCGAAGTCTCCGCCATTGAGGCGCCCCATGGCGGCCCCAGGCACCCCGGCAGACTCCTCGGTGATCACACGCGCCAGGCGCTGCAGCAAAACGTCGGTCTGGCGGTGACCCATCAGCCGGTTGATGCCAGCCAGGTCGCTGATGCGGATCAGGTAGATGACCCCATCGCCCGAACCCTCTTCGCTGCTGAGCGCCGCGCCGAGCTGGGCCATGAAGTGCCGGCGGTGCGACAGCCCGGTGAGCGGATCGCAATGGGCCTGCTGGCGCAGCAACTCCACCTGCCCGGCCTGCTCCTCGAACACCGACTTCATGCGCAGCACCACGGCGTTCATGGCCTGGCTCAGCTGCGCCAACTCAGGCACACGCGGTTCGACCACGGTCACGAAGCGCCGCTCCATCAAGGCCTGCGCCTGGCTGACCGTGGCGTTCAAGGGCTTGCGGATGCCGTTGACGCCCAAGGTCGCGACCACGCAAGCCAGGGCGCCGAGCAGGGTCAACAAACCCGCCGTCTTCATCGAGCCCTGCCACAGCTGCGCGTGCGCGAAAGCCGAGTGGCTGACCACCTCGACCGAGCCCACCGCGCGCCAGCCGTCGGAGACCTGCGCCACGCCCGGCACCGACTCCACCGGCACCAGCTCCACGAACCAGGCCGGTGCCTGCTCTCGGGTCACGCTGGGGTCGGCCGCGCGGTTGGCCAGCACCCGGCCGGCCGCATCTTTCAGGGTGATGCGCTGGTAGGAGCCCGTGTCGAACATCGCCGACAAGGCCAGGTCCATGGCCATGGTGTCGCCACGCTGCTGGGTCAGGTTCAGGGCCAGCGACTGCGCGTTGTCCGCGTTCTTCAGGCGCAACTGGGTTTCCAGGTAGCCCCGCGACGACATCATCCAGACGGCAAAACTGCCGAGGAAAGCCATCAGCAGCGTCACCAACAGCAGCAGCCAAATCTGACGGATCAAGGACATGGGAGGTTCTCTGGGTTCTTTGTTGTGTCGGTGTGCAGGGCGCGCGTCACCACCACCCCTCGGCTTTGGCCTTGACCAGCACCTCGCGCCAGCGCGACAAGCGCGCAGAAGGATCGCCGGCACTCGCACCGGCCACACCTTGCCACAAGCCTTCGGCATTGAAGCTGAAAACAGGGATCAGGTCGGGGCGGCGGGAAGCCGGTCGGATGTCGGTCAGCAGATTGTCCAGGATGAGGGGCTCGGCATCGGGTTCCGGGTAATAGGCCAGCACCATGTGGGCCTGGATGATGGCGCCAATCTGAGCCCGCACATACACCAGCCGCATCTTCACACTGGGCACGCCCGCTGCCAGCAAGGAGAAATACTTGCCAATGGCGAAATCTTCGCAATCCCCCTGCCCTTTGCCCAGGGTTTCCAGGGGGGATGCCCAGTAATCCACCACGCCCCAAACCTCCCGGTCGTCGCGGTACAGGATTTGCCGGTTGAAAAAGGCGTTGACAGATTTCAGGCGCGATTCTTCGTCCTGCGCCGCGGCCTCGCCGATCAATTGCACCAGCGCCTGCGTCCGCTGCACGGCCGCCGGGTTGACCTTCTGGGCCTGCGCCAGCAGTTTCGGCGAATCCCAGGCCAGGCCCCAGCCACTGAGCAGCAGCAAAACCAGGCTCAGCGCGCCGATCAGCCCCCCGGTCCACGTGCGCGCCCACCCCACCCTCACGCGACAGGACGTCACGCAGGCGCGAAACTGCCAGCAGCGGTGTCGGAACAGGAGGTCTTGGGACACGGTTTGACATCGGCTTCACAGCCGCAAACTTGACGGGAAACTGCGCAACGCGCCATGCCAAATGGACCACGCACGCCCGCTGTTTCACCGCCCACCTGTCTCGTTCTTGCACCGCACCGTCCATTTGAGCGGGACGGTCCAAATGCGCATTGCGGGATTGATGCGAAAATGTTTATGAAGAAGTCTGCATTCAATTGTGGACGGAAACGACCGAAAAGGCTGTTTCCTGCCCCATTTCGACATCCAACGACGAGGTTCCCAGTGACACACCAGCCCCTGACATCCGCCCTGAGTTCCGGACTGACCGCCCTGGCCCTGGCAACGCTGTCCTGCGTGGCCCACGCCCAATCAGCCAACGCGGGCAGCAGCGTCAGCGGCATGGCAGCGGCTGTGCAAAAGGCCATCGACACCAACCCCGAAGTCACGGCACGCTTGAACGCACTGCGCGCGGCCAACAACGAGGTGGACGTGGCCCGCGGCGGCTTCTACCCCACGCTGGACCTCTCGGCCGACGTCGGCCGCGACAAGGACAAGATCTCCACCCGCAACCCTGATTCGCTGAGCTTCACCCGCAGCGGCGTGGCCCTGACGGCCAATCAGGTGCTGTGGGACGGCCGCCTCACGGCCAAGGAAGTCGAGCGCCTGGGCCATGCCCGCACAGTGCGTTACTTCGAGTTCCTCGCCGCCACCGAAGACACCGCCCTGGAAGCCGCTCGCGCCTACCTCGACGTGCTGCGTTTTCGCAAGCTGGTGCAACTGGCCGAAGACAACTACACCCAGCACAAGTACGTGTTCGACCAGTTGCAGTCCAAGTTCAAGGCCGGTGTCGGCCGCGGCGTGGACTCCGAGCAAGCCAACGCCCGCCTGGCCCTGGCCGAGTCCAACCTGACCACGGAAATTGCGAACCTGCACGACGTCAGCGCGCGCTTCCTGCGCCTGGTCGGTGATGCGCCCGCGGCCAAGCTGCCGGCTGCGCCCAACCTGGAAACCAGCCTCAAGGCCGACAACGCCGAGCTGATCGCCCAGGCCCTGGCCAAGAACGCCAGCATCAGCGCCGCCATCGAGAACCTGCGCGCCGTGCAAGCTGACGCCAGCACCAAGGACAGCCCCTTCCAGCCGCGCGTCGAAGCCCGCCTGCGCACCGGCGCTGGCAAGAACTTCGATGGCCTGCTGGACCGCAAGAGCGCCACGTCCGCCGAAATCCTGCTGAACTGGAACCTCTACAAAGGTGGTTCCGACACCGCCCGCGTCAAGCAATACGCCGACCTGATCAACCAGGCCGCCGACCAGCGCGACAAGGCCTGCCGCGACGTGCGCCAAACCGCCGCCATCGCCCAGAACGACATCAACCGCTCCAAGCAGCAGCTCTCCGCCCTGGACCGCAACGTGCTGGCCATCGAGAAGGCCCGTGACGCCTACCGCCAGCAGTTCGACATCGGCCAGCGCAGCCTGCTGGACCTGCTGAACGCCGAGAACGAGCTCTACACCGCCAAGCGCGCCTACGCCAACGCCGATGCCGACCTGCAACTGGCCCATGTGCGCACCCAGGCCGCCCGCAACACCCTGGTGGCCAACCTGGGCCTGTCGCGCACCAACGACGACCAGGCCGGCCTGGTGAAAGACTGGCAAGCCGCCAACGACGCCGCCCAGCGCTGCCCCGCCACCTCGGTGGACGTGCCGGTCACACCCCGCGAAGAGCTGGACGCCCGCGCCCGCAAGCAAGCGGGTCTGAGCCCGGTGGCCGCCCCCGTCGCAGCCCCGGCAGTTGCTGCAGCCACGCCGGTCGTGCTGGCCGATGCCGCCGCCGTGCAAACCGTGGCGCAGCGCCTGGACGACTGGGCCGCCTCCTGGCGCGCCAAGGACGTCGAGCGCTACCTGAGCTTCTACAGCAAGGCCTTCGCGCCTGCGCGCAGCACGCACGCCAAGTGGGTGCAAGAACGCCGCCGCCTCGTCGGCAAGGAAGGCGCCATCGACCTGAAGCTCGACGGCATCAAGGCCTCCGCCCAGGGCGATGCCGTCCAGACCGCTTTCAACCAGACCTACACCTCGGCCAACTTCAAGGACCAGACGGCCAAGCTGCTGACCTGGCGCCAGGAAGCCAACCAGTGGGTGATCGTCAAGGAAAGCAACCGTTGAGCGGCGACCAGGCGGCTCCCGCCTGCCCGAAATGCGCGTCTGCGTATGTCTACGCAGACGGCAGCCAGTTCGTGTGCCCCGAGTGCGCGCACGAATGGCCGCAACACCAGACCGAGCAAACCGAAGCCACCCGCGTCTGGAAGGATGCCAACGGCCAGGTGCTGCAAGACGGCGACAGCGTCACCGTCATCAAGGACCTGAAGATCAAGGGCTCGTCCTCGGTCGTCAAGGTCGGCACCAAGGTCAAGAACATCCGACTGATCGACGGTGACCACGACATCGACTGCAAGGTCGATGGCATCGGGCCGATGAAGCTGAAGTCGGAGTTCGTCAAGAAGGCCTGACCTTCTTGACCAAGGCGCCTGGCCTGGGCTCAGAACCTCGCGAAGTACGCCCGGGCCGCCGTCTCGCAGGCCAGTTGCGTGTTCGGGTCGTGGTAGGAGGCGATCACCGCGCTGCCCACCGCCGAGGCCACCGCGGCCGGTGACACCTGTCCCGTGCCGCCTTGTCCGGCAGCCGCAGCAGCCACCGCCTCTGCCGCCTTGCCCGCCGTCCCGGCGATGGCCTGCGCCATCACGCCCTGCGGCGCGTTCGGCTGGCCGTCCGCCGCGAAGTAGGCCGCAAAGGCCGGTGCCGCCACGATTGCCTGGCGAACGTCGTCACCGAGCTGGCTGGCCGACACGCCCGGCTCGCTGGCCGCCACGCGCGCCGCGATGCCCCCGACCAGCGTGACGATCTGCCCCGCCAGGGCCTGGTCACCATCGCTGGACGGGTCCACGTCCACCACCTGCACACGCCCGCTGGCGAGCTTGCCCGACCAGAGCTGCTTCATGGTCAAGGTGTTGACGCCGTAGAACACCTCGGGGTCGTTCATGCCGCCACACAGCATCACCGGCGCCTTGGGCGTCCAGCCGCGCAGGTCGTTCTGCTTGAGTGCACGGCGCAGGGGCATGGCCGGATCCTGCACGGGCGGCAACAGGTTGGTCGGCTGCGGCACGGCGCCATCGGGCGTGGCCAGGGAGTCCTGTGCGAAGCGGATGCGGAAGGCGTTCGTGAACAAGCTGGGGCTGCCAAAGGCCAAGGCCGCGAGCGGGTGGGCCGCTGCGTCTGGCGCGGCCAACAGCGCATCCAGCGCGGCGCTGCCCGAGCTGGGCGCTCCTCCCTGGCCGGGCGTGCGGCTGTCGTAGAGCGCGAGCTGGGGCAGCTTGCCCGAGGTGATCAGGGTCTCGAAGGTGTAGCTGCCAGGGATGAGCTGATCGATGCCCGCGGCGTAGCTCGGCGTGTAGATGTCACCCAGCGACTGGTAGATGTCGCCATACGCCCGCTGGTAGCTGTTGATGATCATCGGGTAGTAAATCGTCCCGCCCAAGCCGGGGCTGTAGATCGCGGTGGCATCCCCAAAAGCCAGCATGGCATAGGGCCCTGACATCGGCGCCGATGCGGTCACGTGCATGCCGCGGGCCTGCATGGCCCGGTGCGTCGCCATCGCCACGTGCCCTCCCTGCGAATAGCCGGTGATGAAGAGCTTGCCGTTCTCCACGACCTGTGTGCGCAGGCCGAAGCGCAGCGCCGCGCGGGCCGTCTCCAGCGCGTCCATCACGTCGCGCGACTGCTGGCGCGCGTTCAGATAGGGGTGGTAGCCCAGCGCAGAGCTGTCGTAGCCGGCGTAGTTGGGCGCCACCACGATGTAGCCCTGCGCCGCGTAAAAGGCCGCGATCATCGCGCCTTCCTGCCAGGCCTCGTTCGAGGTGTCCGTGACCTGGGCCAGGTTGTAGCCCTTGTTGACGGCCGTGCCATGGGTGTAGAGCAGCACAGGGCGAGGGCCTGTGCAACCACGCCCGCCGGTCGGGGTCATGATGACGCCGGAAGCGTTCGTGGGCTCTGACCTGGCCCCGGTGGTGGCGTAGGCGAACCGGTGGTAATCCACCCCGCAGCGCGGCGCACCGGCCAGGGCGAGCACCTGTGCGCCGAAGGGGTCTGCACCCAGCATCGCGGCGAAGGCCTTGCGATCGAAAGAAGCCACTTGCCTGGGGCGCCAGTCATGGCGCGGGGACCGGGCCGCATCGGACGCAGCGCCCGCCTCGGCGGCGTCAGCAGGCACGGCCCTCACGGGCTGCATGGCCAACACGCTGGCACTGGCCACAAAGACGGACAAGGCCAGGGTGGACAGCCTGAAACGTTCGTGTGCCATGGGGGGCTCCTGGGTTGGATGCAGTCGAGGCTTCGCAAGGCAGCGTGGTGCGCTGATCAACGATTCTCGTGCCCCCACCGCCCACGTGCCAGATGGAGGAAACGCGCAGTCCGTCCGGCTCACCCTTCGGCCAGCCGCAAGCGGTGGCGCTCGGTGCCTGGAGCCCTGCAAAAACACCCATACAAAACAAAAAAGCCCAAGCGAATCAATCACTTGGGCTTGTCTTATCCTGGCGGAGAGGGCGGGATTCGAACCCGCGGTAGGGATTAACCTACACACGCTTTCCAGGCGTGCGACTTAAACCGCTCATCCACCTCTCCGAAGCCCTGCATTCTAGCAAGGATTTGCGCCGAGGCCTTCAGTTGATGGCGACTTTCTTGCCGTCTTTGTAGGTGTAGAGCGTCATGGCCGGGTTCTTGAGTTCGCCGTTGGGCTCGAACATCACCTTGGCCGTCACGCCCTGGTAAGCAGCCTCCACCAGCTTGGGGCCGTACACCTTGGGGTCGGTGGAATTGGCGCGCTTCATGGCATCGACCAGCACCATCGTCGCGTCGTAGGTGTAGGGCGAGTACACCTGGAACTGCTTGGGGAAACGCGCCTCGTACTTGGCGCGCCAGGCCTGGCCTGCGGGCAGTTTGTCGAGCGACGCACCGCCCACGGCGCACACCACATTGCCCAGGGTCTTGGCACCGCTGGACAGCTCCATCAGCTTGTCGGTGCAGATGCCATCGCCGCCAAACACATAGGCCTTGGTCAGGCCCAGGTTCTGCATCTGGCGCAGCATGGGGCCGGCTTGCGGGTCCATGCCACCGAAGAAGATGCCATCCGGCTTCTTGTTCTTGATGGCCGTGAGGATGGCCATGAAGTCCACCGCCTTGTCGTTGGTGTACTGCTGGCTGACGACCTCCAGGCCCAGCTCCTTCGCCGTCTTGGCGAACACATCGGCCACGCCTTTGCCGTAAGCCGTGCGGTCGTCGATGATGGCGACCTTCTTGAGCTTGAGCGTGTGCGCTGCGTGGTTGGCCAGGCCGGCGCCCAAGGCGTTGTCATTGGCCAGCAGGCGGAAGACCTGCTTGTAGCCCAAGGTCGTGAGCTCCGGGTTGGTGGCCGAGGGCGAGATCATGGGCAGGCCGCATTGGTTGTACACCTTGGCCGCCGGGATGGTGGTGCCCGAGTTGAGGTGCCCGACCACGCCGTTGACCTTGGCGTCACAGAGCTTTTGCGCCGCCGCCGTGCCCTGCTTCGGGTCGGCAGCGTCGTCTTCGGCCACCAGCTCGAACTTGACCTTCTTGCCGCCGATGCTCAAGCCCTGGGCGTTGAGCTCTTCCACAGCCATGCGGGCGCCGTTCTCGTTGTCTCGGCCGTAATGGGCCTGCGGGCCGGACACGGGGCCGACGTGGCCAATGCGCACAACGGTCTGCACAACGGTCTGCGCCTGCACCTGCAGCGACGACAGGCCGAGGGCCAGCACGGCGGACAGTGGCAGGAGCTTGTTGAGGGTGGGGTTCTGGGTCATCTTCACCTCGTTGAAAGTCAAGGGGCAAGGGATCAAGGAGCAGGCCGGCGCAGCCCTTCTTGGCGGCTCAGCGCGGGCGCAGTTTGGCGACTTCCTGGGCCACCGACCGCGCCACCACATCACGCATGGTGCGTGCCAGCTCGTCTTTCAGCTCACGGACGATGGCCTCGCTGTGCCGCGCGAGCACAGGCGCCAGGGCTTCGCGCAGGCGGAACTCCAGCATGCTGTCGATCTGGCGCTGCACGTCGTTGAGCACGCGCTGTGCGAGCTGCCCCTCCAGCACGGGCAAGCTGTCCAGCGGGATGGGCTGAGGTGCGGTGGGCGTCGCCATGGGGGCGAGTTCGTCCACCTCGATGACCTCGGTCAGCGTGGGCACCTGCGCTGGGTGGGGTCGGGACAATGTGTTCATGGTGCGGCACCTTCCTTGACCTCGTGCGGGCGCACGTCCCAGCCGCGCGCGGCATAGGCTTTCCAGCGGGCACGGCCCTCCTGGCGGTCGTCGGGCTGGCTGGAGACGAGGTCGAACAGCCGATCAAACCGCTCTGCGCCCGGCGGCACCTCGCGGCCCAGGTTGACCAGCACGCTGCGCGCCCCCGGCACCGAGGCTGGGTCGTCGGACAACCAGACCGGCGTGGCGTGCAGGCGCTCAGGCAGGCTGGCACCGCCGGTGCTGAGCACATGGGGCAGGAACTCCTGGTCGTCGAACACCCACAGCAGGCGGTCCAGCGCCTGCAGCGCCACAACGTCGCCCGTCACCACCAACTGCACGCCCGCGCGGCTGGCCTTGCGCAACAGGCGGCAGGCGTAGGCCTGCTTGTCGCCGATGCCGTGGTGGAACTCGACCTGGGGCATGGTGGCGAACCTTGGCTCAAGCCTGAGCCGCAGGCTTGGCGACCGACTTGGCTGCGGCCTTGCGGGCCACGGCCTTCTTTGCCGCTGTCTTGGCGGCAGGTTTGGCCGCTGGCTTCTTGCCCTCGGCCTTGCGCTGCAAAGCGCCCTTGCCCGCCGCGGCCTGGTCCAGCAGGAACTGGGTCAGCAGGCCCACCGGGCGGCCTGTGCCACCCTTGGCGCCGCCCGACTTCCAGGCCGTGCCAGCGATGTCGAGGTGGGCCCAGCGGTAGGCTTGGGTGAACTTGCTCAGGAACACCGCCGCGGTGATGGCACCACCTTCGCGGCCCCCCACATTGCCCAGGTCGGCAAAATTGCTCTTGAGGGACTCGCCGTACTCTTCGTCCAGGGGCATGCGCCAGGCCGTGTCCAGGCTGGACTGGCCGGCGTTCAGCAGGGCCTGGGCCAGCTCGTCGTCGGCCGAGAACAAACCACTGTGGATGTGGCCCAGGGCGATGACGCAGGCGCCGGTCAGCGTGGCGATGTCAACCACGGCCGCGGGCTTGAAGCGCTCGGCGTAGGTCAGGGCATCGCACAGGATCAGACGGCCTTCGGCGTCGGTGTTGAGCACCTCGATGGTCTGGCCCGACATGCTCTTGACCACGTCACCCGGCTTGGTCGCCGTGCCGCTGGGCATGTTCTCGCAGGTGGGGATGAGGCCGATCACGTTGAGCTTGGGCTTGAGCAGCGCCAGGCTCTGGAAGGTGCCCAGCACGCTGGCCGCACCGCCCATGTCGAACTTCATCTCGTCCATGCCCGCACCGGGCTTCAAGGAGATGCCACCGGTGTCGAAGGTGATGCCCTTGCCCACCAGCACCACGGGGGCGTGCGAAGCCGCCGCGCCGTCGTAGCGCAGCACGATGAACTTCGGCGGCTCGGCGGAGCCGTTGGTGACCGACAGGAAAGAGCCCATGCCGAGCTTTTCCAGCGCGGGGCGCTCCAGCACCTGCACACCGATGTGCTTGTGGGCCTTGCCGATGCGGCGGGCCTCGGCGGCCAGGTGAGACGGCGTGCAGTGGTTGGCCGGCAGGTTGCCCAGGTGGCGGGCCAGGGTCACGCCCTCGGCCACGGCCTCGCCTTGGGCCAGGCCGGCCTTCACCGTCGCAGCCACATCGGCGGCATGCAACAGCGTGATCTTCTTGAGGGCGCCGGGCTTGGGCGCACTGGGCTTGGTGTCGCGGAAAACGTAGGTGGTGTCGGCCACCGCGGTCACCACGCCCTGGGCCAGGGCTTGGGCAGCGTCGGCATCGGGCAGGAGGCCATCGGCCAGGGCCACGGCCACATGGGCGGCAGCGCTGTCCTTCAGTGCCGCCACGCCCTTGGCCACCGCGGCCTTGAGGGATTTGGTTTGCGTGTTGGCGGCGGCCACCAGCACCAGGCGCGGGGCCTTCACGCCAGCGGGGCGGTGCAGGTACAGGGTGCGGCCGGCCTTGAGGGCGAGGTCGCCGCTGTCCAGCGCCTCCTTGACCAGGCGGTCCAGCTCGGGGTTGGCAACGGCGCTGTGCTCGGGGGCCAGCACCAGCACGAGGGCGTCGGCGTTGACCTGGGACAGGGCGGGCCCTTGGGCGATGGCGGAACGGTAGTCCATGCGGTGCAAGTCCATAATGCGCGGGTTGATCGACCCAAGCGATGTTATTCGATTCCTCCGTCCGCAAAGAACTCTGGCGCAGCTTCAGCGGCACCCTCGTGGTGTTGCTGACCGTGCTGCTGACCATGGTGCTCATCCGCATCCTCAGCCAGGCCACCAAAGGTGCGCTGGCCCCCACCGACGTCGGCCTGGTGCTGAGCTACACGGTCATCGGCCAGTTGCCGGTGCTGCTGGCGCTCGCCCTGTTCGTGTCGGTGGTGTCCGTGCTCAGCCGCATCTGGCGTGACAGCGAGATGGTGGTGTGGCAAGCCAGTGGCGCCCGCCAGGCCAGCTTCATCCGTCCGCTGCTGGGCATGGCCTGGCCCGTGCTGCTGATGGTGGCGGGCGCCGCGCTGATGGCCCGCCCCTGGGCGCAGAACCAGACGCAGGTGCTGAAGTACCGCTACGAGCAGCGCTCCGACATGGCGCGCGTGGCCCCAGGGCAGTTCCAGGTGTCGGCCGATGGCAAGCGCGTGTTTTTCATCGACAGCCACAGCGACGGGCTGCAGTCCGGCCGCAACGTGTTCATGGTGACCACCGCCGATGGCCAGGAAGCCGTGGTGACGGCCAACCAGGGCCAGGTGCAGGTGATCGACGGCCAGCGCTTCCTGGTGCTGAGCCATGGCGAGCGCACCCAGACCGACCTGGACACCGGTGAGAAGGCTTTGTCGCGCTTTGAAACGGCGAAGGTGCGCATGGGCGAGGCCATCGACCCCAGCGATGTCGCGCCGGACATGCGCTCCCTGCCCACCCTGGCCCTGCTGGCCTTGCGCTCCAACGAAGCGCGCGGCGAGCTGGTCTGGCGCTTCGGCCTGGTGTGGGCCGCCTTCAACATGGTGCTGGCCGGCCTGAGCCTGGCCGCCGGCAACGCACGGCGCCACAGCAGCTGGAACCTGGTGTATGCCCTGCTGGTGTTCGTCGTGTACTTCAATCTGCTGAGCCTGAGCCAGACTTGGGTGAGCCGCGGCAAGCTGCCCTGGGATGGCGCCCTGCTGGCCGTGCACGGCACACTGACCTTCGCCGCTTTGCTGGTGGTGTGGTGGCGCGATGGTGCGCGGTGGCCGGGCCAGTCCGTGCGCCGCCCCCACCGCAAGGAGTCCGCATGAGGACCGTCCGCCGCCTCATCTACCGCAGCGTGGCATCGAGCGCCACGCTGGTGGCCCTGGCCTTTGCCGCGCTGGCCTTCTTCATTGACTTCGTCGAAGAATCGCAAGACCTGGGCAAGAACAGCTACACGGTGCTGGACGCCCTCTGGACCTGCTCGCTGATGCAGGTGCGCCACATCTACGACCTCATGCCCATCGCGCTGCTGATCGGCGGCATCCTGGCACTGTCGCGCATGGCGCAGACCTCGGAGTTCACCATCCTGCGCACCGGCGGCCTCGGCCCTTGGCGCGCCCTGCAGCTGCTGGCCGGCCTGGGCTTGATGTCGGCCCTCGTCGTGGCCGGCATCGGCAACTGGGCCGTGCCTTTGGCCGAACAGATGCTGACGCAGCAACACGCCCGCTTCAGCAGCCAGCAGCAGCTCACGCTGGGCCGCGGCGGTACTTGGCTGCGCGAGAAACGCGAGGTGCCGAACATGGGCACGCACACCATCACCGTCAACGTGGGCAGCGCCCTCAGCGAAGGCGAGTTCGGCCTGGTGCGCATCTTCGAGTTCGACGCCCGCGGGCAACTCACACGCCGCCTGTCGGCGGTCAGCGCAAAAGTGGATGCGGTGCAGGCACCGGGTGAAGCCGGCGCGGTGTTGCCGGCCGAGGGCTCGGTGTGGCGCCTCAAGGACGTGACCGACACGCGCTGGTTGTCGCACGACCACCTCTCCCAGGATGCCGCCTTGGCCGGGGTGAAGGTGATCGACGAGCGCCAGGCGGCCACCCTGGACTGGCCGAGCAGCCTGACACCGCTGGTGGTGTCGGCCTCGGTGCTGCCGCCCGAGAGCATGTCGGCCTTCGCCCTGTGGCGTTACACGCGCCACCTGGCGTCCAACGCCCAGGCCGCACAGCGCTACGAAATCCAGTTCTGGAAAAAGAGCTTCTACCCGCTGGTCTGCCTGGTGATGATCGCGCTGGCCCTGCCCTTCGCCTACCTGCACGCGCGCAGCGGCAGCATGAGCCTGAAGATCTTCGGTGGCATCATGCTGGGCATCAGCTTCGTGCTGATCAACCACATCTCCAGCCACTTGGGCCTGCTGCAGAACTGGCAACCCTGGCTGGCGGCTGCGGCACCCAGCCTGCTCTACCTGCTGCTCTCCATGAGCGTGTTCGCCTGGCTGGTGCGCTATCAGTGAGCTTCAGTGCGCTTTTGACCAGGCCTTCCGCATGACCCGACTCGGCATCCTCCTCTTCGCCCACGGCGCCCGCGACCCAGCCTGGGCACAGCCTTTCGAGGCCGTGGCGCGCCGACTGAGCGAGCGGGCCACGGCGCAAGGCCATGCCGTGACCCTGGCCTTTCTGGAATTCATGTCGCCCGACATCCTGGCCGCAGGCGCGGCACTGGCCGCCCAGGGCTGCACCGAGGTCGCCGTGGTGCCGCTGTTCCTGGGTGCCGGCGGCCATGTGCGCAAGGACCTGCCGCGCCTGCTGGGCGAACTGGCCGATGCCCACCCCGGCGTGCAATGGCGCCTGAGCGCCGCCGTGGGCGAAACCGACATCCTCGTCCAGGGCATGGCCGATGCGGCCTGGTCGCTGGCCCAGCCTGGCACCTGAAGCGCACACGCACCGCCCCCTGAGGCCCGCCCCATGAACCTGCACCAGTTCCGCTTCGTGCACGAGGCCGCGCGCCGCAACCTCAACCTGACGGAAACCGCCAAGGCCCTGCACACCTCGCAGCCAGGCATCTCCAAGGCCATCATGGAGCTGGAAGAAGAGCTTGGCGTGGACATCTTCGTGCGCCACGGCAAGCGCCTCAAGCGCATCACCGAGCCGGGGCTGGAGGTGCTCAAGTCGATCGACGTGATCCTGCGCGAGCTGGGCAACCTCAAGCGCATCGGTGACGAGTACGCCATGCAGGACGCTGGCACGCTGTCGATCGCCACCACGCACACGCAAGCCCGCTATGTGCTGCCCGAGCCCGTGGCCGCGCTGCGCAAGAAGTACCCCAAGGTGGCCGTCAGCCTGCACCAGGGCACACCCGAGCAGGTGGCGCGCATGGTGCTCGACGAGGTCGCCGACATCGGCCTGGCCACCGAATCCCTCAGCGAATTCCCCGAGCTGGTCACCCTGCCCTGCTACGAATGGCAGCACGTGGTGGTGATGCCCGCCAGCCACCCGCTGGTGCAGGTGCCACGCCTGACGCTGGAGCTGCTGGCGGCCGAGCCGCTGATTTCCTACCACCCGTCGTTCACCGGGCGCAAGCGCATCGACCAGGCCTTCGCGCAACGCGGGCTGACGCCGAACGTGGTGCTCGAAGCCATCGACGCCGACGTCATCAAGACCTACACCCGTCTGGGATTGGGCGTGGGCCTGGTGGCCGAGATGGCGGTCAAGGACGACCCCACGATGGGCCAGCCGGGCAGCGAACTGGTGTGGCGCCCGGTGGGCCATCTGTTCGGCCCCAACCTGGCCCGCCTGGCGTTCAAGCGCGGCGCCTACCTGCGCCAGTTCGTCCTGGCGTTTGCCGAGTTGATCTCGGACCGCCTCACGCGCCAGCTCATCCTGCAAGCGATGCAGGCGCCGCCGGGGCAATCGGCCGCCGGCACGGGCGACTACGGCTTGTGACCACAGCCCGTGGGTGCGCGGCTTGGGGTGCGCGGCGATGCCAGGGCCTCAGGGCCTGTAATCTGAACCCGGCTCGGGCGGTTTGGCTTCGGCACCCGCCTCGCTGCCGGGCAAGCCCTTCGAGGCAAAAACCGATGCCGATGCCGATGCAGCAGGCGGCTCCGGCGCCAGCTCGTCCAGGCAGAGGTCCACATCGAGCGTGGGGCGCACGTCCGGGTCGGCGATGAAGGGCCGTGTGGCCGTCAACGGTATGACCGAGGTGATGGGCGCATCGCTCTGCACGTCGGGCTTGTCGGCCAGGTCACGGGCGATGGCATAGAGGAACAGCAGCTCGCGGTAGGCTGGCAAGGCGAAGGTCTCGGCTTGCGAACCGGGACGGATCAGCGACTTCTCCAGGACGTCCATGGCACGGGCGGGCGCCGACCACAGGGCCTGCAGCCGCTCGATGACACCGGGGTAGTCTGCCAGGCTCTGGCCCTGTTGCAGGTCGGACTCCCAGGTCGGGGCGTGCGCGTTGAAGTGGGCGTTGAAAGCCGCTTGCACGCGTTCGTAGTCGGCACGGCGCCCCAGGCGCTGGTAGAGCTCCAGCAACTTGAGGAAGGGCAAGGGGATGGTGCCGTCCGTGCCCTGCACATGGGCTTCGAGCAGGCCGATGGCGGCCTCGTCCTGTCCCAGCACCACGAAGAACTCGGCCTGCTGCTCCAGGTCGATCAGCTCTTCGACGGAGACGGCGCGCAGGTGCTCGATGGCCTCCTGCTCATGCGGCGGGGCGAACGAGGGCGGCGCCACACCCCAATCGGACAACGGCACCGACGGCGGCATGGCCGCGGGCAGCGGCGCTGTGTGGGCTGCCGGCGCTGCAGGCTGCGCCTTCAGGGTCGCGTCTGTGGATTTCAGCGGCGGCGCATGGACGTAGGCCGTGGTGGTGTCCTGCGCCTCGGGCGGAGAGGCCGTGTCAGGCTCACCTTCGCGGGGCACGGACAAAGGCACGGCACCGCTTTGCGGCGGCCACCACTCGGTGCGTTGGCGCTCCTGGCGACGCAACTGGCTGTAGAAGTACAGGGCCACGCCCATGGCCGCCAAGGCCAGGCCGCCCAGCGCGTAAGCACCCAGGGAAGATCGGTCCGATTCGAGCTCGCGCATCCGCCCCTGCAATGCGGTGACGCTCTGCCGCGTCTGCGTGCCCTCTGCGTTCAGCCGCGTCAGTTGCTTCTCAAGCTCCTGCAGGCGCTGCTGCTCGCGCAGCTGTTGTTCGGGCGTGGTGTTCAGGGCGCGCCACAGCGCGGCGGCGGCATCGCGGCGGGCTTGCAGCTCGGCGCCATCGCCTTGCGCGCTGGCAGCTTGCGCGGCGTCCATGCCCGCACTGGGGCGCAACTCGGGCGACACCAACGCATCGGCTTCGACGGGGTCGACCTGCAGCCGGCTGACGGGCGATGTCGATGCCAATGTCGGTGGTGCTGCAGGTGCGCGCTGGGGCGATGGCTGTGACGTGGCTTTGGCCAGTTTGCCCGACTGTGGGCCCTTGGCCTGGCGGCGCTGGGCGTCACGGGTGCGGCTCACAGCGCGAGAAGAAGCCGCGTGCGCAGGTTTGCGCGACGCAGGCGAGGTGACCGCCACCGTGCGATCTGGTTCGGCGACTTCGGCCACGGTCTGGGGCAACTCGGGCGCAGCGCCAGGCGCCAGCGGCGTCATGTCGGAGGGAGGATCGGCCAGCGCGATGAACTTGCGCGTGATGCGGGCCTGGCAGCCTGCGCTCAGGTACACCGTGACCACCGGCTCGTTGATCAGGGCCGTGGTGCGGACCAGCAAGGTCCGAGCGCCACCACGTGTCGACTCGGCCGCGGAACCCGACACCGGCAAGACCTGCGCAGACACCACGGTCTCCGCCAGCTTGTCGTCACCGAAATAGACTTCGGCCGAGACGCAATCGTTGGCGACTTGCTCGCCCGGCTCCAGGCGCACAGGCACCGTCAGGCGCAAGGTTTCGCCCAACACAGCCCGGGTCGAGGGCTTGCCCAGGCCCAAGGCCCACGAAGCAGCCGGGACAAACGCGAGCATGGAAACTGCGAGAACCGCGGCCACTGCCCGCTCAGGAAAATTCATATCGGTGCGTCGTCAGGCGTGATCTTTTCACTCTAGCATGAGTCAATTCACGACCAAGCCTTTGCCAGCCAGGCATTCACCCGGCTGTTGCGCGGTTGAGCCACCCTCCCCTTTGCCATGACCACTGAACTCCAAACCGAGCGCCAGGGCCACACCCTCGTGATGCGCCTGAACGGCCCCGCCACCCGCAACGCGCTGTCGCCCCAGGTGGACGCGGCCGGCATCGAGCTGCTCAAGGTGGCAGAGTCCAACCCCGACGTGCGCGCCGTGGTTCT
>CAIQIL010000355.1 GCA_903871865.1 uncultured Burkholderiales bacterium | reverse complement strand
GAGCACGGTGGCCACGATCAACCAGATGAACATGGGTACACCGAAACACATGGCAGCCACCTTCGCTTCGGCAGCCAGCGCTTGGGCACGCCAAGCCTGCACCGCCCTCATCAGCATCAGGACGGCAACGAGGAAGGCGGCATCCAACTTGGAAATGATGCACACCGCTCCCAGCAGGTAGAACAGCCTGCTGCGTCCGGTCAAAAACGCAAGCAGCATCTCCGCGACAAGCCAAAGATGCAGCGGTGTCTCGAGCCCGAGGAGCCTGTCAGAAAGTTTGTGTGTAAGGCATAGCATGTCGATAAGGAGCATGAATGCCACGCAAGACCAAGATAACCGCCTCGGCGGACCAGGCGGCGCAGCCGCAAATTCCATCCGAGTTGCTTGACCAGCTCGTGACCGGGCCGATGACGGCCGGGCAAGTCCAGGGCCTGTTCGATCAGTTCAAAAAGGCGTTGCTGGAGCGCGCGCTGGGCGCCGAGATGAGTCACCACCTGGGCTACGCGCCTGGGCAGGCCAAGCCCGAAGGAGCGGTCAACCATCGCAACGGCAAGAGCGCTAAGACGGTGCTGACTGATACAGGGGCCCTGCGCGTCGACGTTCCCCGGGATCGCGAAGCCAGCTTCGAGCCGCAGATCATCGGCAAGCACGAGCGGCGCTTCACCGGCTTTGACGACAAAATCATCGCCATGTACGCGCGCGGCATGACTGTGCGCGAGATCCAGGCTTTCCTGGCCGAGATGTACTCGGTGGACGCCTCGCCCGACCTCATCAGCCGCGTCACCGATGAGGTGATGAGCGAGGTCATGGCCTGGCAGGCTCGCCCGCTGGAGCCAATGTATCCGGTGGTGTTCTTCGACGCGCTGCGCGTGAAGATCCGCGAGGACGCCGTGGTGCGCTCCAAGGCCGTGTACCTGGCGCTGGGCGTGCTGCCAGACGGCACGCGCGACATCCTGGGCATCTGGATCGAGAACACCGAGGGCGCCAAATTCTGGATGAAGGTCTTCAATGACCTCAAGACGCGCGGAGTGCAAGACATCCTGATCGCCGTCACCGACGGCCTCAAGGGCATGCCTGAAGCGCTGGGCGCGGTGCTGCCCGCCACGACGCTGCAAACCTGCATCGTGCACCTGATCCGCAACAGCCTGGACTTCGCCAGCTGGAAGGACCGCAAGGCGCTGGCTGCGGCCATCAAGCCGATCTACACGGCAGTGAGCGCCGAAGCGGCTCAGGCCGAGCTGGACGCGTTTGAGGCCGGCCCCTGGGGCCAGAAGTTCCCCACCGTCGTCAGCGCTTGGCGCCGGGCCTGGGACAAGGTCATTCCGTTCTTCGCCTTCCCGCCCGACGTGCGGCGCGTGATCTACACGACCAATGCCATCGAGAGCGTGAACGCAAGGCTGCGCAAGATCATCAAAACGCGCGGCCACTTCCCCAGCGACGACGCGGCCACCAAGTTGATATGGCTGGCACTGCGCAACATTACTGAGGACTGGGGGCGTGCCGGGCTCAATTGGAAGGCCGCGATGAATCAATTCGCGATCCTCTACGAAGATCG
>CAIQIL010000354.1 GCA_903871865.1 uncultured Burkholderiales bacterium | reverse complement strand
CTTCAGCTACGACGCTGCCGATGCCAGCGTCGATGTGCCCGGGCTGCTGCAGGCCGTGCAGGACGCGGGCATCCGCTTCAGTGACATCCACACCACCCAAAGTTCGCTGGAAGACATCTTCGTCAACCTGCTGGAGGAGCGCGCATGAGCTTGAACATCCACGCCATCCGTGCCATCTACGCGTTCGAGATGGCCCGCACGCGGCGCACGCTGATGCAGAGCATCGTCTCGCCGGTCATCTCCACCTCGCTGTACTTCGTGGTGTTCGGCGCGGCCATCGGCTCGCGCATCCAGCAGGTCGATGGCGTGGCCTATGGCGCCTTCATCGTGCCGGGCCTGATCATGCTGTCGCTGCTGACGCAGAGCATCTCGAACGCGTCTTTCGGCATCTATTTCCCCAAGTTCACGGGGACGATCTACGAGCTGCTGTCGGCGCCGGTGTCGCCGCTGGAGATCGTGCTGAGCTATGTGGGCGCGGCGGCCACCAAGTCCATGGTGCTGGGCCTGATCATCCTGGCCACGGCGGGCTTCTTCGTGCCGCTGCACATCGAACACCCGCTGTGGATGCTGCTCTTCCTGGTGCTGACCTCGGTGACCTTCAGCCTGGTCGGCTTCATCATCGGCTTGTGGGCCGACAACTTCGAGAAGCTGCAGGTGGTGCCGCTGCTCATCATCACGCCGCTGACCTTCCTGGGCGGCAGCTTCTACTCCATCAAGATGCTGCCGGCGTTCTGGCAGACGGTGTCGCTGTTCAACCCGGTGGTTTACCTGGTGAGCGGTTTCCGCTGGTGCTTCCTGGGCCAGGCCGACGTGGACGTGGGCACCAGCCTGGGCATGACGCTGGCCTTCATGCTGGCCTCGCTGGCCGTGGTGGGCTGGATCTTCAAGACGGGCTGGCGACTGAAGCGCTGAGCGGCTGTTTCACAAGGTGTCCAGCCGGGCCTGGATGCCGCGGGCCTGTTGCCCGATGGCGTCTCGCTCGGCCGCGTCCATCTTGTCGATGTTGCGGTAAACCATGCCGATGCGCGGGTTGCGGCGCAGCTTGTCGTCGTGGCGCAGGTGGAAGTCCCAGTAGAGGGCATTGAAGGGGCAGGCGCGCTCGCCGATGCGCTCCTTCTTGCGGTAGTGGCAGCCTTTGCAGTGGTCGCCCATGCGGTCGATGTAGGCCGCGCTGGACACGTAAGGCTTGGTGGCCAGCAGGCCGCCGTCGGCGAACTGGCTCATGCCCAGCGTGTTGGGCAGCTCGACCCACTCGATGGCGTCGATGTAGACGCCCAGGTACCAGCGGTGCACGGCTTGCGGGTCGAGGCCGGCCAGCAAGGCGAAGTTGCCGATCACCATCAGGCGCTGGATGTGGTGGGCATAGGCCTCGCGCAGCGACTGGCCCACGGCCTGGGCCATGCAGGCCATCTGCGTGTCGCCCGTCCAGAACCACCCGGGCAGGGGCAGGCTGTGGCCGAAGTGGTTGTGCTCGTCGTAGCCGGGCATTTGCGCCCAATACACGCCGCGCACGTACTCGCGCCAGCCCAGGATCTGGCGGATGAAGCCCTCGGCAGCAGCCAGGGGGACTTGGCCTTCGCGCCAGGCGGTCTCTGCCGCATCGATGACCTCGCGCGGCCGCAGCATCTTCACGTTCAGTGCGAAGGACAGCAGGGAGTGGAAGAGGCGCCAGGCCTGGGCGGTGAGCGCGTCCTGGAAATCGCCGAAATGCGGCAGGGCGTGGGTGACGAAGGCGTCGAGGTGCTGCAGGGCCTCGGTGCGGTTCAGGGGCCAGGCCAGGCGCTCGGCCTGCGGGTCGCCGAAGGTTTTCACCCCCGCGGCTTCGATGCTGGCCCACAGCGCGCTGTGGTCGTGCGGGGTGCGCCAGTCGGCGGGCTCGGCCGGGGTGCCGGGCCAGGGTTTGCGGTTGTCGTGGTCGAAGTTCCACTGGCCGCCTTCAGGCTGGCCCTCGGCGTCCAGCAGCACGCGGTGCTTGAGCCGCATCTGGCGGTAGAAGTGCTCCATCAGCCACTGCTTGCGCTGGGCGAAGATCTCGCCGGCCTCATCGCGGGTGGTGAGGAAATGGTCCGCGTCCACCATGGTGACTGCCACGCCACGCGGGCCTTGCTGCGCTGCCCAGTCGCGCAATTGCGCGTCCACCCGCCATTCGTCGGGCGCCTGGTACTGCACGGCGGTGGCCTGGTAGTGCGCCACCAGGGCGTCGAGGTTGCCGGTGAAGGACTGGCGGTTGCTCGGGTCGTCGATGGCCACGTGGCGCACGCGGTGGCCGGCCTCTCGCAGGTGGCGGGCGAGGTCGCGCATGCCGGCGAACATGGCCAGCACCTTCTGGGCGTGGTGCAGGACGTGGTCGGTTTCCTGGCGCACTTCCATGAAGACATGGACAACGCCTTCATCGACCGTGTCGAACCAGGGGTGCTGCGGGTCGAGCTGGTCGGCCAGCAGCAGGCGCAGGGTGGTCATGCGGGGGCCTTCATGCTGTGCCCCACAGGCGGCGGTAGGCGCCGTCGGGGTCGTGCTCGCGGGTTTGCTTGTCGGGGTTGAAGCGCCGGCCGCCGCGCGGGTCGGTGCCACGACCTGACACGTACAGCCAGTTGCCCTGGTTGCTGTGCACGTCGAAGTCGATCAGGCAGGCCTCGAACCAGGCGGCACCGGCGCGCCAGTCGCAGGCCAGGTCGTGGATCAAGTAGCTGGCCACCACCTGGCGCATGCGGTTGGACAGCCAGCCTGTCGCGGCCAGCTCGCGCATGCCAGCGTCCACCAGGGGCTCGCCCGTGCGGCCTTCGCACCAGCGCTGGAAGGCGGCTTCGTCGTGCGGTGGCGTGGGCAGCTGGCTCAGGCCGCGGGCGCGGTACAGGGCGCTGCCGTGCTTCAGGTGCAGCAGGCGGAAATGCTCGCGCCACAGCAGCTCGAACCACAGCCAGTAGGAGCCGTCGTTGGCGCCATGTTCGGCTTCGAAGCCACGGATGGCCGCGATGGCCTGGGCCGCCGACAGCGCGCCCGTGGCCAGCCAGGGCGAGAGCTTGCTGGAGAAGTCGGTGCCGCTCAGGCCGTTGCGGGTGGCCTTGTAGCTGTGCGGCAGACGGCGCGCGAAGTACTGGGCGAGGTGGGCCTGGGCGCCGCGTTCGCCCGGGGCGAAGGCGGGCAGGTAGAAGGGGAAGGACGAGCGGGCGTCGGGTGATGCAGTCGCGCACCACGCGGCCGGGTGAGGGATGTGGCCGGTGTGAGGGGCTGGCACGTCGGGCGCCGGCGGCAAGGTCTGCGGTGCGGGCAGGGGCGTGCGCGGTGCGATGCCGGCCTGCTCGACGTGTTGGCGGAAGGTGGTGAAGACGGCGGGCAAGGCCTGCGGGTGGAAGGGCAGGTCGTCGGGCGCCAGCATGGTGGACTGCCAATGCCAGGTGCATCGCGCCCCCAGGCGCTTGGCCGCACGGCCGATCGCTTGGGCCTGATCCGCTTCCTCTGGGGCGGGGATGTCTTCGGCGTGCAGGGCCACGGCCTCGGTGGCCTCCAGCAATTCGGGCATCAGGGCCTCGGGTGCACCGCGCAGCACCTGCAGGCGGCTGCCTCGAGTTTGCAACTCGGCGTCCAGCGCGGCCACGGTGCCGGCCAGCCAGGCCTGGCGCTGCGGGCCCATGCGCTGCGGCAACCAGCGGGTGGCGTCTGCCTGGGCAGGGTTCCAGACGAAGACGGGCAGCAAGGGCAGGCCGCGCGCCTGTGCTTCGGCGATGGCGGCCAGCAGCGCGGGGTTGTCCGACACCCGCAGGTCGTTGCGGAACCAGTGGACGACGCAGCTCATGGCTTGGCGCCTGTCTTGGCACCTGTCTGGCGGCAGCGGTCGGAGCAGTACTTGACGCCTTCCCAGTCGCGCTCCCACTTTTTGCGCCAGGCGAAGGGGCGTTGGCAGCACACGCACACCTTGGTGGGCAGCTCGGATTTTTGGCGCATGCGCATCTCAGAATTCCAGGGAGAGTTGGGGCGTGGCCTCGGGCGCACCTTCAGCGACCCTTTTGCCCGTGCGTTTGGCCGAGCCTTGTGCCCTGGGCTTGCCGCTGCGGAAGGTCCGCGAGCCGTGTTTGCGCACGATCTCGGCCTTGGCGGCCTTGACCTCGGGCTGGGCGCGCAGGCCGTGCACGCGCGATTTGGCCTCGCGCGTGGCCACGTCCAGGGCCACCAGGGGCAGGGGGATGTCTGCCTCGGTGTCGCTGCCCACGCGCAGGCCCAGACTGGCTTGCAGCTCGGGCGGCATCTTCCAGGGCTCGAACAGCCATTCCTGCGGCACGCGCCGCATCGCCGGCAGCCAGCGGCGCACGAAATGACCTTGCGGGTCGTGGTCATGTGCCTGCTTGATGGGGTTGTAGACCCGCGTGGTGTTGATGCCCGTGGTGCCCGCCTGCATCTGCATCTGGCTCCAGTGGATGCCGGGCTCGTAGTCCAGGAACTGCGTGGCCAGCCACTCGCCCACCGGTCGCCAGTGCAGCCACAGCGGGTAGCTCGCCACCGAGACCAGCATGGCGCGCATGCGGAAGTTGACCCAGCCCGTGTGGCGCAGCATGGCCACGCAGGCGTCCACCATGGGCCAGCCGGTGCGGCCTTGGCGCAGGGCGTCGAAGTGGGCTTGGTTGAAGTCGGGCTCGCGCAGGCCGTCGTAGCCGCGGTGCAGGTTGCGCCACTCCAGCGCGGGCTCGCTTTCCAGTTTCTGGATGAAGTGGCAGTGCCAGTGCATGCGGCTCATGAAGGCGCTCAGCCCCGAGCGCTGGCGCTGGGCGCTGGGGCTGTCGATGGCATCGAGCTCGGCCATGCGCGCCACCGTGGCCTGCACCACCTCGCGCGCACCGAGGCAGCCGTGCGCCAGGTAGGGCGACAGCCGCGAGCAGGCCGTGGGCGCGGACAGCGGCGAGGAGATGCCACCGCGGTACTGGCCGCAACGATCGTGCAGGAAGTCATGGAGCACACCGAGCGCGGCGAGGCGGCCACCGCGCTGGCGGGCAGGGGGCAGGGTGTCAGTCAGGCCCAGGTCGGCGGGGGACGGCAGTGCGCGGTCCAGCCGGGCGCGGGTGCGCACGGCCTCTTCGTCAGACAGGCCGTGCTCAAGGGGGGCGGCCCAGGTGGGCGCCGACATGAAGGCCTGCCAGTGCCTGTGCCAGTGGTCGCGGTCGCGCAGCCGCCTCACCACGCCGAACTGAGGCCATTCCTGCCAGCGCACGCCGCGCTCGCGGCACCAGCGGGCCACGGCGATGTCGCGCTGGTAGGTGAAGTCGTTGCCGGTTTCCTCGTGGGACAGCAGGGTGTCGAAGGGCTGGGCCTGCCATTGGCGCTCCAGCACCGCGGTGGCCTCTCCCACCGCCACGCTCAGCTCGCCGCCCACCGAGCGCAGCGCCACGCCCAGGTCCAGCAGGCTTTCGCGCACGAAGGCCCAGTGCTGGGGCGCGGCGTCGGGCAGCGCCCACAGGCCGGGCTCGGCGATGTAGAGGCCGCGCAGCGGCTGCTCAGGCGCAGCGTGTCCCGCGGCGTGGACGGCAGCGTGGTCGGTGAGGCGGAGGTCGCGCTTGAACCAGACGAGGGCAGGCATGCACCGAGCTTAGGCGGTGGCGCGGGAATGTCCATGGCGTGACGCGGCCTGATCCGATGCAAAGCCGTGTCACGGCAAGTGCCACGCCAGCCCCCGGGCTATGCCCTACACTGCGGCGCGCACCCCCTCTCCGACCTGCCGACGCCTGACGTCCGACGATGACCCAGCAAACCATCGACTTCACCCCGCTGCCGCCATCCGATGGCGGTGAGTCCCTGACCCTGGCCCACTACGCCGAGCGCGCCTACCTGGAGTACGCCCTCAGCGTGGTCAAGGGCCGCGCTTTGCCCGATGTGTGCGACGGCCAGAAGCCTGTGCAGCGCCGCATCCTCTACGCCATGGAGCGCATGGGCCTGGCGTTTTCGGGCAACAGTGGACCGAAGCCGGTCAAGAGCGCCCGCGTGGTGGGTGACGTGCTGGGCCGCTACCACCCGCATGGCGACACCGCCGCCTACGACGCCATGGTGCGCATGGCCCAGGACTTCGCGCTGCGCTACCCCCTCATCGACGGCCAGGGCAACTTCGGCTCGCGCGATGGCGATGGCGCCGCCGCGATGCGCTACACCGAGGCGCGCCTGTCGCCCATCGCCCGCCTGCTGCTCGACGAGATCGACATGGGCACGGTCGATTTCATCCCCAACTACGACGGCTCCACCGAGGAGCCCAAGCAGCTGCCGGGTCGCCTGCCTTTCGTGCTGCTCAACGGCGCCAGCGGCATCGCCGTGGGCCTGGCCACGGAAATCCCCAGCCACAACCTGCGCGAAGTGGCCGCGGCCACGGTCGCCCTGATCAAGAACGACAAGCTCTCCGACGACGAGCTCTTCGAGCT
>CAIQIL010000353.1 GCA_903871865.1 uncultured Burkholderiales bacterium | reverse complement strand
GGCGGGTGCCGTGTCACCGCCCGTGGTGCTGCGCAAAGCGCCCAAGCGCAAGCTTGACGACGCCGGGCCTTGAGCTGGGCGCCCCACTTGTGCGTTGATTTTGTTGTCTGTGTTTGCTGCCCGTTTGCCCCTGCTGAGCCATGCCCAAGTCCCCCGCCGATGATGTGAACCCCTCGCTGGACCAGATGCTGGCCAAGCTGACCATGGCCCGCCATGGCGATGCCGCTGGGGATGCGGCCTCGCCTGTCTCGCAGCAGCGCTGTGGCCTGATCGCCATCGTGGGGCGCCCGAACGTGGGCAAGTCCACGCTGCTCAATGCCCTGGTGGGGCAGAAGGTGTCCATCACCTCGCGCAAGGCCCAGACCACGCGCCACCGCATCACGGGCATCTGCAGCCACGGCGACACCCAGTTCGTGTTCGTGGACACCCCGGGTTTCCAGACGCGCCACACGGTGCGCGGCACGGCTGCGCTCAACCGCAACCTGAACAAGACCGTGCAGGCCACGCTGTCCGACGTGGCGGTGGTGCTGTTCCTGGTGGAGGCCGGTCGATTCGGTCCGGACGACGCCCAGGTCTTGGCGCTGCTGCCGACCGACCGCCCGGTGCTGCTGGTGGCCAACAAGCTGGACCTCATCCACCGCCGCGAGGACCTCTTCCCCTGGCTGCAAGCCATGCAGGAGCGCCACCCGTTCACGCAGTTCGTGCCCTTGTCGGCCAAGAAGGAAGACGACACGCGCCGTCTGCTGGACATCGTGCGCCCCTACCTGCCCGAGCAGGCCTGGTGGTACGACGCCGATGCCCTGACCGACCGCTCCGACCGTTTCCTGGCCAGCGAAATCGTCCGGGAAAAGCTCTTCCGCCTGACCGGCGACGAGTTGCCCTACACCTCGACCGTGGTCATCGACCAGTACACCGACGAGCCGCCTCAGCCGGGCAATGCCAAGTCCACTGGCATGGTGCGCATCGCGGCCACCATCATCGTGGAGCGCGAGCAGCACAAGGGCATGGTCATCGGTGACAAGGGCGAGCGCCTCAAGCGCATCGGCACCGAGGCCCGCACAGAGCTGGAGCGCCTGATGGGCCGCAAGGTCTTCCTGGAGATCTGGGTGAAGGTGCGTTCGGGCTGGGCCGACGACGACGCCCGCCTGCGCACCTACGGCTACGAGTGAGCCGCTGAGGGCAGGTGGCCAAGTTGGCTTCGCGGTCCACCACGGGGGCCCCTGCGCGGGCCGCGTCTGGGCGTGCGCCTGCTGCTCGTGCGCCATCCGCGCGCGCCAGTTCGCTGGCCTATGTGCTGCACAGCCACGACTGGAGCGAATCCAGCCTGATCCTGGAGCTGTTCTGCCGCGAGCAGGGCAAGGTGATGGCCGTGGCCAAAGGCGCCAAGCGCCCGTACTCGCAGCTGCGGCCGGTGCTGATGCCTTTCCAGCGCATCCACGTGGGCTTTGGCGCCAAGCGGGCCGATGAGGCCGAGGTCTGGCTGCTGCGCCAGGCCGAGTGGGCGGGCGGGCCGGCCTGGCCGGGTGGCGCCGCCTTGCTGCCGGGCTTCTACCTCAACGAGCTGCTGATGCGCTTGCTGGCGCGCCACGACCCGCACCCCGAGTTGTTCGATGCCTATGCCGATGCCCTGCAAGGACTGACCCAGCCCAATCTGCTGACGGCGGCTTTGCGGGCCTTCGAGCTCGTGCTGCTGCGCCAGCTGGGCCTGTTGCCGGAGCTGTCGGTCGAGACCGTCGGGGCCGCGCCCGTGCAGGCAGGGCAGGGCCACACCTTGCACCCGGAGCTGGGTGTGCGGGCCACGCCTTGGCAGGTGGATGTCAGCGAGCCGGGTGTGCGTGGCGACGGCCCTGCGCAGCTGGATGGCACCGTGTTGCTGGCCCTGGAGGCCGCCTTGGTGCGGCCTGTGGCGGCGGGCCAGTCGGTGGTGCCCGGATTGATGGCCGCCTGCGTCACCGCGGGGTCAAGCGCGATGTCCGACCTCAAGGCGATCACGCGCACGCTCCTTCACTATCATCTGGGGTCGCACACCTTGCGAACACGCCAGCTCATGATCGAACTACAGCAACCATGACCTTCTCCGGCCTGCACCTCACCGCCCACGACGCCCCCTTGCTGGGCATCAACATCGACCACGTTGCCACGGTGCGCAATGCGCGCGGCGGGCGCTTCCCCGACCCGGTGGCCGCGGCGCTGCTGGCCGTGGAGGCGGGCGCCGACATCGTCACCTTCCACCTGCGCGAAGACCGCCGCCACATCCGCGATGACGATGTCGCCCGGCTGAAAGCGCTGGTGCACGCGCCGCTGAACTTCGAAGCCGCGGTGACCGACGAGATGCTGGACATCATCGAGCGCACGGCCCCCGCCCACGTTTGCCTGGTGCCCGAGCGACGCCAAGAGGTCACGACCGAGGGCGGCCTGGACGTGGTCGGGCAGTTCGACCGCGTGAAAGACGCCTGTGTCCGGCTGGCCGAAGCGGGTTCGCGCGTGTCGCTGTTCATCGGGGCGGATTTCGCCCAGATCGATGCCGCGGCCAAGGCCGGCGCACCTTGCGTGGAGCTGCACACCGGCGCCCTGGCCAATGCCTGGTGGGACGGCGATGCCGCGGCCGTGCAGGCCGAACTGGCGCGCTTGAAAGCCGGTCTGCGCCATGCGGGCAGCCTGGGCTTGCGCACCCATGCGGGCCACGGCCTGGCCCTGTGCCAGCCCGATGCGCAAGGCAGCGACGCGCCCAGCAGCACGGCCCTGGTGGCGGCCTTGCCCGAGGTGCAAGAGCTCCACATCGGCCATGCCTTGATTGGCCACGCCATCTTCGTGGGGCTGCGCCAGGCGATTGCCGATTTCCAGTCCGAGGCCGTCCGTGCCCGACGCGAGGCCCGCGCATGATCGTCGGCATCGGCACGGACCTCTGCGATGTGCGCCGCATCCGCGAGGCCCTGGACCGCCGCGGTGACCGCTTCGCCGAGAAGGTGCTGGGCGAGCGCGAGCTGGTCGTCTGGCGCGCCCGCACAGCCCGTTCGCCGGTGCGTGGCTTGCGCTACCTGGCCACGCGTTTTTCGGCCAAGGAAGCCTTCTCCAAGGCCATCGGCCTGGGCATCCACATGCCGATGGCGTGGCGGCGCTGCGAAATCCTGAACGCCGAGAGCGGCCAGCCCCAGATCGTGCTCAACGGCGATCTGGCCGACTGGTTTGCCGCCCGCGGCTGGAAGGCCCATGTCACCGTCACCGACGAGGGCGATCTGGCCCAGGCCTTTGTCGTCGTTGAAACCGATCCTGCGCGCTCGTCCTGACGCATCCCCCAACCAGATTTCATCCGCCACCATGCCTTCCAAGCGCACCGCCACCCCCATCGGCCACGCTGCCGACCCCATCCAGCACGCGCCCGTGGTGCTCGACATCGCCGACCTGAGCCTCAGCGACGACGACCGTCGCCGCCTGGCCCACCCGCTCACCGGTGGCCTGATCCTGTTCGCGCGCAACTGGCAGGACCGCGCCCAGCTCACGACCCTGTGCACCGAGATCAAGGCCATCCGCCCGGACGTGCTGATCTGCGTGGACCACGAAGGCGGCCGCGTGCAGCGCTTCAAGACCGATGGTTTCACCCACGTGCCGCCGATGCGCCGCTTGGGCGAAATGTGGCTCAAAGATGGCAAGGGCGGGGCGGGCGCCGGTGCCATGGCCGCCACCGATGCCGCCACGGCCTGCGGCTACGTGCTGGCCAGCGAGCTGCGCGCCTGCGGCGTGGACTTGACCTTCACCCCAGTGCTGGACCTGGACTGGGGCGAGAGCGGTGTCATCGGTGACCGCGCCTTCCACAGCGACGCCCGCGTCGCCACGGTGCTGGCCAAGAGCGTGATGCACGGCCTGCTGCTGGCCGGCATGGCCAATTGCGGCAAGCACTTCCCCGGTCACGGTTTCGTCAAGGCCGATTCGCACGTCGACATTCCCGTGGACAAGCGCAGCCTCAAGGCCATCCTGGCCGACGACGCCAAGCCCTACGAGTGGCTGAGCACCTCGCTGACCAGCGTCATGCCGGCCCACGTCATCTACCCCAAGGTGGATGCGGCGCCGGCGGGCTTCTCATCGCGTTGGTTGCAAGACATCCTGCGTGGACAGCTCGGCTTCACCGGTGCCATCTTCAGCGACGACCTCAGCATGGAAGGCGCCAGCGTGGCCGGCAGCCACACCCAGGGCGCGGTCGCGGCATTGAACGCGGGTTGCGACATGGTGCTGTTGTGCAACCAATCGCTGGGCGATGGCGTGGCCGTGGATGCGCTGCTGGACGGCTTGCAGCAAGCCTTGCAGCGCGGTGAATGGCATGCCAGCCCGGACAGCGAAGCCCGCCGTCTGGACCTGCTGCCACAGACCGCACCGCTGACCTGGGACGAACTGATGCACCAGCCTCAGTACCAGCAGGCGCTGTCGCGTTTCCCAGGCTGACGCTGGCCTGGACGGCTGGCGCCTCAAGGGCGCATCAAGGGCGCATCAAGGCGTGCCAGGCGTGCCTTTGTAGAGCTGGTCGATCAGCGCGCTGTTGCGCTCCAGCACGACCTTGCGCTTGACCTTCAGCGTGGGCGTGAGCTCACCCGAGGCCACGCTCAGCGATTGCGGCAGCACCGTGAACTTGCGCACCTGGGCCACACGCGCCTGCGCGGCGTTGACGTGGTCGATGTCGGCCTGAAGCGTCTGCAACACCAGCGGGTGCGTGTGCAGGCGGCCTTCACGCAAGTCCTGCTCCGGCAGGCCGTGGTGGCTGGCGAAGGACGCCAGGGCCACCGGGTCCAGCGTGAGCAAGGCCGCCAGGTAGTTGCGGCCATCGCCACACACCACGGCATGCTCGACCAGGTGCGCGTCCATCAGCGCCGTCTCGATGTTGGACGGCGAGATGTTCTTGCCACCCGAGGTGATGATCAGGTCCTTCTTGCGCCCGGTGATGTAGACGTAGCCGTCTTCGTCGATGTGACCGAGGTCGCCCGTGAGCAGCCACTCGCCGGAGAAGCTCTCGGCCGTGGCCTGCGGCGAACCCATGTAGCACTGGAAGAGGTGCGGGCCGCGCACCCGCAGTTCGCCGTCCTCGGCCACCATGATGTCGGTGCCAGGCAGGGGTTTGCCGACCGAACCCACGCGCGTGCTGCCCGGCAGCGACAGCGTGGAAGGCCCCGTCACCTCGGACTGCCCGTACAGCTCGCGCACGACCACGTCCAACCCCGCGAAGAAGCGCAGCTTTTCCGGGGCGATGGGCGCGGCGCCTGAGCTCAGCAGGCGGGCCTGGTCCAGCCCCAGCGCTTCCTTGACCTTGCGGTGCACCAGCCTGTGCGCCAGGTGCTTTTGCAGCGTCAACCAAGGGCCTGCGGGCTGCCCGGCATGGTCCAGCGCATGCCAGCGTTGCCCCACCGACATGGCCCAGCGCGCCAGTGCCGCCTTCACACCGGTGGCTTGCTCCAGCTTGGCCTCGATGCCCGACTGCATCTTTTCCCACACCCGTGGCACACCGAAGAAAATGGTGGGTCGAACCTCCTTGAGGTGCTCGCCCAGCGCTTCCATGCTGCGCGCGTAGTACACGGTGAAGCCCGAGTGCACCTGGTTGTGCATCGACCCCATCTGTTCGGCGATGTGCGCCAGCGGCAGGTAGGAAATGACGCGGTCGTGCTCGTCCACATCGAAAAGCTGGCGCATCGTGTGGCCCATCCACCATAGGTTGCCCTGGCTGAGCGCCACGGCCTTGGCCGGGCCGGTCGTGCCCGAGGTGTAGATCAGGGTGCCGATGTCCTCGGCGCGCAGCGACGCCATGCGTCGTGCCAATTCCGCTTCCTGTGCCGCGTGGCCAAGGCCCAGGAAGGCGTCCCAGGACATCACCGGCTTGCGCGCCTGGACCGCATCGCTGTCGCGCACCATGACGATGTTGCGCAGGTGGGGCAAGTCTGCCTCACAGGCTTCCACGGCCTGCAGGCGCGAGGCCTCGTCCACCAGCAGCAGGGACGCCTTGCAGTGGTTGAGGATGTAGGCGATGTCCTGCGGCGAGCTGGTCCAGTAGATGCCTGCGGGCGTGGCGCCAATGGCCATCGCGGCGAAGGCCAGGGTGACCCACTGCGGTTTGTTGAAACTCAGGATGGCGACGGCGTCGCCGCGCTTCACCCCCAGCCCGATGAGCGCCTTGGCCGCATCGCGCACCTGGCGGCCGTGGTCTGCCCAGGATGTGGCTTGCCAACCCGATTCCGTGCGAACACAGTAGGCCGGGTGGGGCCCCAGGCGCTGGGCGGTGTCCAGCAAGAGCTGCGGCGGTGGCACAAAGCCGGCGAAGGCCGCGAGAGGGCTGGCGGCGGTCGGTGCCGAAGGCAAGGCGTGGGCGTGTGCAGTGGCCAAGGTCACTCCTGAAGTTGTCAGGGATTACAGACCTTTGTGACGTTAACGTCAATTGGTGACCGCTTGGGTAAAACCCTTGGGTGCATCCAGCCATGACGCACCCATGAAAAAGCCCGGCCAAAGCCGGGCTGTGTGTGCATGGCGCGCCTTCGCTGGCACGCCATGGCGGAGGGTGGCGTCAGCCAGGCATCCCTGGCATCAGG
>CAIQIL010000352.1 GCA_903871865.1 uncultured Burkholderiales bacterium | reverse complement strand
GTCTACATGGAGAAGTTCCTGGAGCACCCTCGGCACATCGAGATCCAGATCCTGGCCGACACGCACAAGAACGCCGTGTGGCTGGGCGAGCGCGACTGCTCCATGCAGCGCCGCCACCAGAAAATCATCGAAGAAGCACCGGCCCCCGGCATCCTGCGCCGCGCCATCGAGAAGGTGGGCGAGCGCTGCGCCGCGGCCTGCAAGAAGATCGGCTACCGCGGTGCCGGCACCTTCGAGTTCCTCTATGAAAACGGCGAGTTCTACTTCATCGAGATGAACACGCGCGTGCAGGTGGAGCACCCCGTCACCGAGATGACCAGCGGCATCGACATCGTGCAGATGCAGATCCGCGTGGCCGCCGGCGAGAAGCTGCCCTTCACGCAACGCCAGATCGAGACGCGTGGCCACTCCATCGAGTGCCGCATCAACGCCGAAGACCCGGTGAAGGTCATCCCCTCGCCGGGCCGCATCACGACCTGGCACGCCCCCGGCGGCCCGGGCGTGCGCGTGGACTCGCACATCTACACGAACTACTTCGTGCCCCCGAACTACGACTCCATGATCGGCAAGATCATCGTGCACGGCGACACCCGCGAGCAGGCCCTGGCCCGCATGCGCACCGCCCTGTCGGAGACGGTGGTCGAAGGCATCCACACCAACATCCCGCTGCACCGCGAGCTGATGGTGGACGCCAAGTTCATCGAAGGCGGCACCGACATCCACTACCTGGAAAGCTGGATGGCCGCGCGCAAGCGCTGACCGACGCGTTGACCGGCCTTTCGCCCCCACACAACCATGCTGTTTGAACTCACCCTGCTGGCCAAGGAAGCCGAAGTCGAAGCCTTGAGCGACGCGCTCATGGAGATCGAGGCCCTGTCCGTGTCGGTCGAAGACGCCGACGCCGACACCGAGCACGAAGAGGCCCTGTGGGGTGAGCCCGGCATGCCCGTGGCGCGCGAAGCCTGGCAGCGTTCCACCGTCAAGAGCCTCTTTCCCACCGAGGCCGAGGCGCTGGAAGCCGCCACGCTGATCCTGGCCCAGGACTGGGCCGGCGACATCCACGTCCAGGGCATCCAGCCCGTGGGCGAGCAAGACTGGGTGCGCCTGACGCAATCCCAGTTCCAGCCGGTGCCCATCACCGACACCTTCTACATCGTGCCCACCTGGCACGACGTGCCGGCCGCGGCGACCACCGTCATGCGCCTGGACCCGGGCCTGGCCTTTGGCACAGGCACCCACCCGACCACCCGCATGTGCCTGAAGTGGATCGCGCAGAACGCATCGGCCTACGCCAGCCAGCGCGTGCTGGACTACGGCTGCGGCTCGGGCATCCTGGCCATTGGCGCTGCGCTGTTCGGTTCGGGCGTGGTGGACGCGGTGGACATCGACCCGGCCGCGGTGGAATCGACCCTGGCCAACGCCGAGGCCAACCTGCAGCACCTGAAAAACGCCGATGGCAAGTTGCCCATCGTGGCGGGCCTGCCCGACCTGGTCGGCGAAGCGCAAGGCGCCTACCCCGTGGTGCTGGCCAACATCCTGGCCACGCCCTTGAAGATGCTGGCACCGCTGCTGGCCGGCCACGTGGCCCCCGGTGGCCACCTCGTGCTGGCCGGCATCCTGGCCCGCCAGGAACAAGAGCTGAAAGACGCTTACGCCGAAGTGGGCCTGACGTTGCAGGTCGCCAACGCAGAAGAGGGCTGGATCTTGATGACGGCCAGCAAAACCAAGCCCGAAACAATGGCATAAAGGCAGGCTATGAGCCTGGCCACCCGATGCACCCATTGCGGCACGATCTTCAAGGTCGTGCAAGACCAATTGAAGGTCTCGGAAGGCTGGGTGCGTTGCGGCCGTTGCCACGAGGTCTTCAACGCCCTGCCCGCGCTGTTCGACCTGGACAGCGAATCGCCGCCACCACGGCGCACGGCCCAAGCTCCGGCACAGACACCGGCACCCACACCGGCACCGGCTGAGCCCAAACCGCCCACCGACCACAACGCCTGGGCCGATGCCGACGGGGCCGACGCCGCCATGGCAGCGGACACCGAAGGCGATAGCGCATCCTGGACGACCACCCGGCCCACCGAGCTCGCGCCGCCCACGCCCATCAGCGCACACACACCGCTGAGCGCGGCCGACCTGCACCTGGCGGCCACGCCCCTGCCCTCGGCCACCGACTTCGACCTCGACACCTCCGTCAGCCTGCCCTTGAAGGTGCCGATGCAGGTGCCCTTGAGCGAGCCGCGCCCCTGGGACGGCCCGCCCCCACAGGACGTGCCCGACACCGACGAGTCCGACGCGCTGGACTCGCGCTACCTCATGCCCTCGCAGGACGGCCCGCGCCAGGTCAAGCGCCGCCCTCAGGGCCCGGAGTTCGCCGACGCGCAGTTCCCCAACGACGCCATGCTCGACGCCGAGGAAGACTGGGCGCTCGACAGCATCCCGGCGGAACTGCCCCCAGAACCGGCACCGGCTGCGCCGGCCGCACCGCCTGTGCCGCCATCGCGCAGCCTGCCCCCAGCGGCGACCACCCCGGTGCCCTTGCCTGCGGCCGCGCCCCTGCCCTCGGCCAGCTTGCTCAGGGCCCCCAGCGGCCCCAGCCCAGTCCCCGGCCCGACCCTGCGCACCGCCGATGCCGAGGACGACCCCAGCATCCCCACGACCCTGCCCTCGCGTTTCGGCGAGGACTTCGTGCCCGAGCAGGTGCAACCCCCGCCCAGCAAGCGCCAGGGCCGCTCCGGCACGCGCGGGCGCGACCCCGCCACCCAGGCGCCCGAGTTCGTCAAGCGCGCCCAGCGCCAGGCCTTCTGGCGCCACCCGGCCACGCGCGGCGTGTTGCTCACGCTGCTGCTGGGTTTGACGCTCGGCCTGGGCCTGCAGCTCGCGCACCAGTTCCGCGACCTCATCGCCGCCTACAACCCGGAAACGCGCCCCCTGCTGCAAGCCTGGTGCGACCAGGTCGGCTGCAAGATCGCCCCGCCGCTGCGCCTGGAAGTGCTGCAGGTGGACAGCGCCACCTTGCTGCGCACGGCCTCCGAGGGGCCTGACCGCTACCGCCTGACCGTGTCGGTGCACAACCGCAGCGACATCGGCGTGGCCTGGCCGCACATCGACCTCAGCCTCACCGACGAGCGCGGCAGCGTGATCGCCCGACGCGCCTTCCAGGCCACGGACGCCCGCGTGGTGCGCGGCGAAGGCGCCGCCCAGTCCCTCGCGCCCACACCCGACGCCGCACCTGCGCAGCAAAGCACCACGCTGCAGTGGTCACTGCGGCTCGACGGGCTGACCCCCGCCGGCTACACGGCCGAACTGTTTTACCCCTGACTGCGCTGCGGCGCACCCAACAACAAAGGCACCCCCATGTCCGTGCTCATCTGTGGCTCCCTGGCCTTCGACACCATCACCGCCTTCCCCGGCCGTTTCGCGCAGCAGATCCTGCCCGAGCAGGTGCACATCCTGAACGTGTCCTTCCTGGTGCCCACGCTGCGCAAAGAGTTCGGTGGCTGCGCAGGCAACATCGGCTACAGCCTTCAGCAGCTCGGTGGCGAGCCCCTGGTCATGGCGGCCCTGGGCAAGGACGGTGCGCTCTACCGCAACCACTTCGAGCAGCTGGGCATGAGCCTGAAGCACGTGCTCACGGTGGAAGACGACTACACCGCCCAGGCCATGATCATCACGGACCAGGACAACAACCAGATCACCGCCTTCCACCCCGGCGCCATGGGCCAGGCGCACCGCCTGAAGATCGAAGCCGACCCCTCGGTGACGCTGGCCATCGTCTCGCCGGACGGTCGTGATGCGATGATCCAGCACGCCGAGCAACTGCGCGCCGCCAACATCCCCTTCGTCTTCGATCCGGGCCAGGGCCTGCCCATGTTCGACGGCGCCGAACTGCACCGTTTCATCTCGCAAGCCACCTGGGTGTCTGTCAACGACTACGAAGGCAAGATGCTGGCCGACCGCACCGGCAGCAGCCTGGCCGACCTGTCGAAGTCCCACCTGCAAGGCCTGATCGAGACCCTGGGCGCCGATGGCTGCAACGTCTACATCCAGGGCGTGAAAACGCACGTGCCCGGCGTGAAGGCCGAGGCCGTGATCGACCCCACCGGCTGCGGTGACGCCTTCCGTGGCGGCTTGCTCTACGGCCTGTCGAACGGCTGGGATTTGATCAAGTCGGTGGCCCTGGGCAACCGCATCGGCGCCATCAAGATCGCCGTGGCCGGCCCGCAAAACTACACGCTGGACCGCGCCGCCCTCGGCCTCTGACCTCCTTGCAAGCAAGGCGTGACCTGCCCATGAGCTGACTGTGAGGCCCCCCGTGCAACGTTCCCAACTGGCCGCTGTACGGGCCCTCCTGATCACCCTGTCGCTGGGCACGGCCTGCGCATCGGCTGCGGCGCCATCTGCCGGGCTGACCCTGGCCACCTGGAACCTGGAGTGGCTGATGACGCCCCAGACGCGCCAGGCGCTCGGCGCCACCTGCATGGCCCAGCAACCCCGCAGCGACCAGCGCGCCCTGCCCTGCACGCCGGGCCGCACACCGCCCCCTGAGCGCACCGCGGCCGACTTCGACGCCCTGGCCCGCAGCGCCCAAGCCCTGCGCCAGCGCGACAGCGTGGACGTGGTCGCTTTGCAGGAGGTCGATGGCCCCGAGGCCGCCAAGCAGGTGTTCCGCCAAGGCTGGCGCCTGGACTGCTTCGTCCAGCGGCAGCACCCGCAAAAGGTGGGCTTCGCCATCCGCGACGGCATCCCCTACCGCTGCAACGGCGACCTGCAAGCCCTCGATGTCGATGGCGGCACGCGCAGCGGCGCCGACGTGACGCTGTGGCCGGGCACGCGCCAGGAAGTCCGCCTGCTGGCCGTGCACCTCAAAAGCGGCTGTTTCACGGGCAAGCTCGACCGCAACTTCCCGCCCTGCGCCAGGCTGCGCCAGCAGGTGCCCGTGGTGGAGGCGTGGGTCGACCAGCGCGTGCGCGAGGGCATGGCCTTCGCCCTGCTGGGCGACTTCAACCGCCACCTCGACAAGGACGCCCGCTACCCCGCAGGCCCCGACGAGGCCGCGCCCTTCAACCTGATGCAGGCCTGGAGCGACAACGACCCGCCCGGCGCCGAACTGCTGCGCGCCACCGAAGGGCAGCGCTACATCGGCTGCGACGCCCAGGACCGCCACAGCCAGTACATCGACGACATCCTCATCGACCGCAAACTGGCCGACCGACACAAAAACAGGCGCTTTGCGCGCCTGCCGTTCGAAGCCGGGGACACGGGCCGGACGCTGTCCGACCACTGCCCCGTCATCTGGTCATTGAAGCCTTGAACTGAGCCTTGATCAGGCCTTGCCCTGCGAAGCCACGGCCGCAGCCGCCTTGGCCGCCGCTTCGGCGTCACCCAGGTAGTAGCTCTTGATCGGCTTGAGATCGGCATCGAGCTCATAGACCAGCGGGATGCCGTTGGGGATGTTCAGGCCCACGATGTCGGCGTCGCTGATGTTGTCCAGGTACTTGATCAGGGCGCGGATCGAGTTGCCATGCGCCGCGATCACGATGCGCTGGCCCGACTTGATCGCCGGGGCCATGGCCTCGTTCCAGAACGGCAGCACGCGGGCCACGGTGTCCTTGAGGCACTCGGTCAGCGGGATCTGCTCCGGCGCGAGCTTGGCGTAGCGCACGTCCTGGCGCTGGCCGCGCGGGTCGTTGGCCTCCAGCGCGGGCGGCGGGGTGTCGTAGCTGCGGCGCCAGACCAGCACCTGCGCGTCGCCGTACTTCTTGGCCGTCTCGCCCTTGTCCAGGCCCTGCAGGCCGCCGTAGTGGCGCTCGTTGAGGCGCCAGTCCTTGACGACGGGCAGCCAGCTGCGGTCCATCTCGTCGAGGCAGTAGTTCAGGGTGTGGATGGCGCGCTTGAGCACCGAGGTGTAGGCGATGTCGAACTCGTAGCCTTCGGCCTTGAGCAGCTTGCCCGCCGACATGGCTTGCGAGACGCCGGTGGGGGTCAGCTCGACGTCGGTCCAGCCGGTGAAGCGGTTTTCCAGGTTCCAGGTCGATTCGCCGTGGCGGATCAGCACGAGCTTGTACATGGTGAGGTCTCGGTCGGTGTGGATGTCAGCCTGCGATTTTATAATCTCCGCAGCTTCTCAACGATCCCACTGCGGTCCACCCCAGGCCGCCGCGAAAGACACGCGCATGAATTTCTCCAGCTTCCTTGCCGACAACTGGTACTGGGCCGTGGCCGCTGCCGCCTCGGGTGGCCTGCTGCTGTGGCAACAACTGCAGGAAGCCACCGTCTCGGGCGGCCTGTCGCCGGCCCTGGCCGTGCAGCTCATCAACAAGGAGCGCGCCCAGGTCATCGACGTGTGCGAGCCGGCCGAGTTCGCCGCGGGCCACGTGGCCGGCGCCAAGAACGTGCCGCTGGGCGAGATCGCCGCAGGCAAGGGCCTGCCGGGCAACAAGAAGCTGCCGCTGGTGGTGGTGTGCGCCGCCGGTCAGCGCTCGGCCAAGGCCGTGGCCCAGCTCAAGGGCATGGGCTACGAGAACGCCCAGTCGCTGTCGGGCGGCCTGAAGGCCTGGCGCGAAGCCAACCTGCCGGTGGAAAAAGCCTGACGCTGGCCGACCCCGGCGACGCCTCCCGTGCAGCCTGCACGGGAGCCCCCACACCCCGGGCGGACATCCCTCCGGCGGGACAATCCCTCCTCGAACCATCTCTCAGGGCGCCCAGCCCCGCACCGCCATGACCGCCGTCAAGATGTACACCACCCAGGTCTGCCCCTACTGCCAGCGGGCCAAGATGCTGCTCAAGCAGCGCGGGGTCGAGGCCATCGAGGAAATCCGCATCGACCTGGACCCGGTTCAGCGCGACCACATGATGGCCATCACCGGCCGGCGCACCGTGCCGCAGATCTTCATCGGCGAAACCCACGTGGGTGGCTGCGACGACCTCATCGCCCTCGACCAGCGCGGTGGCCTGGCTTCCCTGCTGCAGGGCTGAGCGCCCCCCAGCGCTGCCACCCGCCGGCACCCGGCATTGCCCCAGCGCCATGCTGGGTTAACCCCCACACGCGCCCGCCACGCCCCGATGTCGCCCCCTTGTTCACGGGGGCGACAAATGGCACATGCCGATCGCGCCATCGCCTGACAAATGCGAAGCCTCAATGAGGTTTGTCAATCCGTGAGGATTTGATTCGGTGAATATTGACAACCGTCAATTCAAAATGTTTTCTCCTTGGCGCGAACGGTCTCCCCGCGTTTGACACCTTGTGCAGGCAACCCTAGTCTTGCGCCTGCCTGACAGACATTGACCGACGGAATATCTGACAGGCATCAACACCTGCCAAACGCACCTTTCATTTGGTTTCCAGGTTGTATTCGGAATCAAATAGCAACGCACGGAGATTCACATGACTTTCGCAACAAGCACACCTTTCAAGAAATCCATCCTGGCCCTGGTGGGCGCTGCCTGCCTGGGTGCCGTCGGCCTGGCGCGCGCCGACACCACATTGACCCCGAACTACACGCTGGCCCAATTGGTCAATGACAAGACCATCAAGCTGGTGGTGGGCGACAAGGAGTTCAGCAACTTCGACTGGCACGCCAACGGCTTCTTCAACGACGCCACCGGCGGCCTGTGGGACGGCATGGACCTGGCCGCGCACGTCAACGTGCATGGCGAGCAGGTCAACAACGGCAACTACGGCCTGGACTTCACCGGCCCGCTGCAAGCCCACCCCGGTGACTCGGCCTCTGCGCAGTTGACCTACACGGTGCGGGTGCTCAACCCCAACCCCAACGGCCTGAGCTACTACCTGTCGGACTTCCACCTCGACGGTGACCCCTTGGTGTCCGGCCCGAACGGTCAGGCCGTGGTGCGCGAGTCGGTCAGCGACCTGACCAACACCCTGATCCCGCTGAACCCGGTGGGCCCGCTGGAAGTCAGCCAGTACGTGCCGGGCGCTGCGGTGTTCAACGACGAGGCTTTCACCCAGCCTGGCCTCTACCCGACGGTGGCCGAGATCGAGACCACCCTCCTGCTGAGCGCGTCCATCCCCGGCACCAACGCCTCGGTGCTGCACTTCCAGGAGAGCTTCTCGCAGGCCGTGCCCGAGCCCTCGACCTACGCGCTGGCGCTGGTCGGCATCGCCGCCCTGGGCCTGGTGCGCCGCCGCACCGCGGACCTGGGCGCCTGACGCTGCCCCTGCCGCTCAGGCCACCACCGGCGTCCTGCAGAGACAGGGCCCGGGGTGCCGAGTGGGCAATGTTTCAGAAGCCGGATGCACCGGGCCGTGGTCGCCACGCCGGGTGCGTCCGGCTTCAGTCCATGCCCTGGGAGATGCGCTCCAGGCCGGGCAGTTCGCAGGACAGCACGCCACTGCGCTCGGCCACCAGACCGCTGCGCTTGAACGCGGCCATGGTGCGGCTGACGGTTTCGGGCGTCAGGTCCAGCAGGGAGGCCATGTCCTCGCGCGACATCGTCTGGCAGGTGTGGGTGATGTGCCCACTGGCCAAATGCAGCAACAGGCGCGCCAGACGCACGCGGGCCGGCCCGGTGCAGAATTCGGCGATGACGGCATCGGCCTCGTCGGCATTCGCTTGCCACAACTGCATCAGCGCCATGTGCAGGTCGGCATCGTGCAGGGTGGCACCGTTGACGGCATCGGCCGGGATCTCGCACAACTGGGTGCGCCCCAGGCAGGTGACGGTGTGGTGGTAGCTGATGTCGCTGAGCACTTCCAGCCCGAACACCGCCCCCGCTTGCAGCACCCGCACCACCCTGGGATGGCCATCGGGCGTGCTGACCTCCAGTTTCACCGCCCCTTTGCAAACCGAATAAACCGATTTGCCGCGCGTGCCTTTGCGGCAAACAACCTCGCCGGGTGCGAAGGTGCGCTGTTGCGTGGCCTCCTGGTTGCCCGGTGACGCGTTGCGCCAGACACGCCCGAACATGCCATTTTGGCAAACCGGGCACAGCCGGACATGCAAACCCTGATTCGGCATCATGTGCACCGAACCCGTTCCCTGGTGTGGCATGGTTGATTTCCCAGAAATGACATTTGTCACAGGGGCAGAGTTTTTGATTCACCACAAGCCCGCAAATACCACTGCATTATGTGAGCAAGGTTCTGGGTTTTGACGGCCCCCCCCGCACACCGATGGATGCGCGCACGCCACCCAGACCGCGCTGTGACAGTCGCGTCATGTGGCTGGGTCATAATTCGCCGCGACCTCCAACGAACCGCCTTACTCCCAAGGCCACCGCAAGGACCTCCCATGAGCGAACAGAACCTCCAGCCTTCCTTCAGCATCCAACGCATCTACCTCAAGGACCTGTCGCTGGAGTTGCCCAACGCCCCCCAGATCCTGCTGGAACAAGGCCAGCCCCAGGTGGACGTGCAGCTGAACCTGCACGCCGAGCCCGTGGTCGAAGGCATCTATGAAATCGCCGTGACCGCCACCGTGACCGCCAAGGTCAACGACAAGGTGCTGTTCCTGGTGGAAGCCAAGCAAGCCGGCCTGTTCG
>CAIQIL010000351.1 GCA_903871865.1 uncultured Burkholderiales bacterium | reverse complement strand
CGTGTGCTCTTCCGATCTCCTTCTGGTCGGGGTTCTCGTTGTTGAGCACGCGGTGGGTGTAGCCGTCCATGAGCGGCGTGTCCCAGGCAAAGTGCACGCCGAACTCGATGTCCTTGTAGCCCTTCACCGAGGCGTCGGAGGCATAGATCACCTCGAACAGGCCTGGCGTGGTGCGCTCGATGGCTTGGTACACCGGTGCCTTGTACTGCACCGGGTGGCTGTCAAAAACGAATACCCGGTGTTGCATGGGAGTCTGGGTGTGTGCCAGCCGGGTCAGCACGGCGCGGCAGACATCTTCATTGCCGACTTGGTTGTGGATGACGCGGGCGTGGCCTGCGCGCTTGATGGCTGCGATGCGTTGCGGGTCGGCCAGCAGGGCCTTGCACTTGGCGGCGCATTCTTCGGGGGTGGTCCAGAAAACGGCTTCGACGTCTTCTTCGTACAGCGCTTGATGTTCGTCGGTGCGCTCTGCACAGAGCAAGCCCCCTGCGTAGGGGATCTCCATCGTGCGTGTCGTGTGCTGGTCACGGTTGCCCTTGGACAGCATGCCCAGGCAGATGCGGGCGTGCTTCATGGCATTGACATAGTCGCTGCCGGCGATGCTGCCGCCCTTCCAGTAAGGCTTGAGCTCGTTCCACACCGCGGAGCGTTGCCAGTTGTCGCCCCAGATGGCCGGCTTGAGGCCTTGCTGGACCAGCGCCAGCAGCAGCAGGTCGCGGCCTTCGCCGTTCATGTTGCGGCCGATGAAGACGACGTCGTTGTCGAACTCCGGCGGGATGCTGCCGTCTTGCGGCGGCGAGGCATGGCGCACTTCGTCGTAGGTCATGAAGACCCGCATGACGTCGCGTGCGCCGAGCGCGCGGAACTCATCGACGTTGAAGGGGCGCACGACCACGCAGAGGTCGTACTTGGGCAGGGCCGCGCGGAAGGTGTTGAAGCGGGCACCGTCGCGCCCGCCGGTCGGGTCGTCGTGGTTGAAGAGCACGACCTTCGGCGCCAGCGCGTGCAGGCCGTCGATCACCTCGGCGCCGAGCAGTTCACCGCCATCGACCCAGCACAGGTCGAACGGGGTCTTGCCAGCTTGCGTCAGGCGGGCCTTTTGTTGTTCAAGCCACTGGCGCACCTGCGGCCCGAGCAGGCGGTAGCCCGTGCGGTAGTGCAGGATGCCGCGCCAGCCCTGCACATGGCGGGACAGGTCGGCAAAGGGGTTGACGTGCTCGACCGTGTGTCCGAGGCGGCGCAGCGCATCGGCGCGGTGGCGGGAGGTGCTGGCGGGCGAGTCATCGCCCACGTACAGGATGTTCATGCGGAGGCTCCCTGCTGCAGCAAGGATGCGTAGATGGACACGGCTTCGTCGCCGTAGCGTTGCCAGCCGCCGACCGCTTGCACGACCTTCAGGGCGCGCTGGCCCATGGCGTTGCGCAGGGCGGGGTCGTCGGCCAGTTGCTGCAAGCGGTCGGCGAGCAGGTCGGCACGGCGGATGGGCACGATGTAGCCGGCATCGCCGTCCAGGAAGAGGTCGCGCGCGCCGGTGTGTTCGCTGGCGATGACAGGGCAGCCGCAGGCCATGGCTTGCGCCATCACCAGGCCG
>CAIQIL010000350.1 GCA_903871865.1 uncultured Burkholderiales bacterium | reverse complement strand
CCTCGCCACTCATGTCTTCCAGGTAGATGAGCTGGGTGCCGCGCACCTTGCCAAGCATCTCCTGGTAGTCGCCGAGGTCCATGCCCATTTCTTTGGCGATCTCGCTTTCCTGCGGCGCCCGGCCGAGCTTTTGCTCGAGGCTGTGCACGGCGCGTTCGATGTCGCGCTGCTGCTTGCGCGTGCCTCGGCTGAGCCAGTCGGCGCCGCGCAGCTCGTCGAGCATGGCGCCGCGGATGCGCTGGGTGGCGAAGGTCTCGAACTGCACGCCCTGCCCTGCGTCGAAGCGGCTGAGCGCATCGGTCAGGCCGATCATGCCGACCTGGATGAGGTCGTCGATCTCCACGTTGGCCGGCAGCTTGGCGATCATCTGGTGCGCCAGACGCCGGACCAGCGGGCTGTATTGCTTCAGCAGGCTGTTGATGTCGAGGCGTCCTTGGGCGGTGTACGTGCTGGACATGCGGGGCTCCGTGGGCATCAATTGAGGACGGCTGACTGGCGGGCTGGCAGGGCGGCGCCCGGCGAGACCAGGTGGTCGAAAGCGTTGTCGCCCAGGGTGTGGGGCAAGGCGCTGCGCAACAGACCGGCGGCCATGTCCATGAAACGGGCGTCGGGGTCGAGCGAGGCGGGCTCGAAGGGGTCCAGGCGCAAGGCCGTGCGCTGGGCCACCCCCAGGAAGTCATCGGCGCAGCGCGCCAGGCGGGCGATCACCTCGTCGGCCTGCGTGCTGCGACGCGGGGCGCACATCACGAGGTCATAGGCCATCCAGCCGCCGCGCTGGCTGAGGACCTTGACCGCCGCGTAAGCATCGGTCAGGCCTTCGGCCATGTCATTGGTGAAGACCAGCGGACGCAGGTTGGCGTGGCGGCCGCGGCGGGCAAAGATGCGCACCAGCTCGCTGGCCGGGGCGTGCACCAGCACCACATCGCTTTGCGGCGAGGCGTCGGCCAGGGCGTCGAGCAGGCTTTCGCAGGAGCCGCGCGCATCGGCGAAGGTCAGCGGCAGGCCGCGCGCGGCCATGTAGCTGACCTGCGACGACAGGCGCTCCACGCCTTCGGCGAGGTCGAATTCGGCGAGCTCACCAGGCGGGCGGGCCTGCTCGGAGGCATCGACCACCAGGGTGTGCAGGCCACAGGCGCCGTAGGCCGCGCACAAGCGCTCCAGCACCAGGCCGCCGGCCGACGCGGCGCGCGGGTTGGCGACGACCGGGATGAAGCGCAACACGCGGGTGGCGAACATCTGGCGCAGGCCCTGGGCCTGGTCAACCGGGTGCATGGCGTGGGGCTTGGGGGTGTGGGCGGTGCTGGCCATGGGGTGTGCTCGGCTCAGGCGCCACGGGCGGCGCTCAGCATGTCCGGGGCGGCGGGCATGGACGGCGTGGCCAGGATGAGGCTGACCTCGTTGGGGTCCAGGCGGTAAGCAGGGTTCAGGCTGGCACGCATGGCACGGTGCACCAGGGCTTGGGACGAGAGGCGGTGCCAATCTTCCGGCACGCGTTGGCCGTTGGCCACACCCAAGACCTTGAGCTTGTGACGAATTAACGCATCCAGGGCCGGACCGAGCTTCACGGCCTCGTCCAGCTTGGACAGCACCACCCCAGCGCACTGCTGGGCCTGGTAGGCGTGCATGACGTCTTCGATGGCGTCGCCCTGGGCCGAGGCGTTGATGACCAGCAGCTTTTTGATGCTGGGGTGCGAGAGCATGTCCAGCAGCTCCTTGGTGCGGCTGTCCCGCTGGGCCATGCCGGCGGTGTCGATGAGGATGAGCTTCTTGCCCGACAGCAGCTCCAGCAGGTCTTCCAGCGCGGCGCGGTCGTGGGCCATGTGCACGGGCACACCCAGGATGCGGCCGTAGGCACGCAGCTGTTCGTGGGCGCCGACGCGGTAGGCGTCCAGGGTGATGAGGCCCAGGTTGTTGGCGCCATGCTTGGCGGCGAAGGTGGCGGCCAGCTTGGCGGTGGTGGTGGTCTTGCCCACGCCGGTGGCGCCGATCAGGGCGAAGATGCCGCCCTGGTCTTCGACGGCACGCTCGGTGTCGGCGGTGTTCAGGTTGCGCTGCAGCACCTGGGTGGCCCAGGCGAGTTCGTCGGCCTGGCCATTGGTGACTTCGGCGGGCATGGCGTCCAGCAGCTTGCGGATCAGCACGGTGGAGAAGCCGCCGTCCAGCAGGCGCTGGGCCAGGGTGGCTTGCGCCGGGGTGCGGCCCAGCTTGTCGAGGAAGGCCATGGTCTCGAAGCGCTCGGTCACCATGGCACGCATGGCACGCAGCTCGCCCAGCATGACGGCGTTGGCTTCCTGGGCGGCCTTGAGGGCCTCCAGGGTGGCGCGGTCGGCCTGGGGGTTGGCCACGGCAGGCTGGGCGGTTTTCGCGGCGGCAGGCTTGGCGGCCTGGGGGCGCAGGGCGGCGGCCGGCATGGCGGCCGGTGCGGCGCGGCGGGCCACGACCTGGTCCATGGTCAGGTCGGCATGGGCTTGGGCGTGTGCTTGAGACTGGGCAGCGCGGGACTGCTGGCGAGGCTGTTGTTGCGGCTCTTCCACCACCTGCGTCAGCAGGGGCTCGGCGGCCAGGTCCACGGCGGTGGTGCTGGGGCGCGGTGCGGCCTTGGCCGGCTTGGCCGCGGGGTTGGCGGGCTCGGCAAAACGCTGGGTCAGCTGGGCTTCGGGCGTGGCGGCCAGCGCGGGTTCGGTGCGCTGGATGGCGGCCTGGCGGCGCTTGAGCATGCGTTCGCGCACATAGTCCTGGAAGGACAGCGTGCTCATGGCCAGCTGCTTGACGTCTTCCTGCACGTTGTGGGCGATCTGCGAAACAGACTCCGACACCGCCTGCGACACGCTGCGGCCGCTGGCCGATGCCACTGGGGCCTCGTCCTGGGGCTCGGCGCGCTCTTCGCGAGCGTCACGGGGTTCGCGGTGGTCCCGCGCAGGGCTGCGGCCACCCGAGGAGGAGGACATCGACTCGACCGCGGCCATGCCTTCGGCACCCATCGCCAGGATCTCGATGCCACCTTCGGCAGCGGGTTTGGTGGACAGCACGATGGCCTCGTCACCCAGCGCAGCCTTGACCTTTTGCATGGCCTCGCGGCTGTTGCGTCCAATGAAGCGTTTGACGTTCATGCGTGGCCTCCGATCAGGGTACCGATGCGAATCGAATGGGTCTCAGGGATCTCGCTGTGTCCCAGCACCTTGAGACGGGGTGCGGCGCGCTTGAGCAGTCGGGCCACCGAGGGGCGGATCAGGTCGGGCACCAGCAGGCAGGCCGGCTGGCCCATGTTTTCCTGGCGCTGCACGGCTTCGGCGGCCTGGCGGGTGAGGTGGTCGGCCACGCCGGGGTCCAGCATCGGGCCGTTGGCCGAGGTCAGGGCTTGCGTCAGCAGGCGCTCCAGGTCGGGCTCGATGGCGATGACGTCCAGCTCTTTGACCGGGCCGTAGATCTGCTGAACGATGGCCGGGGCCAGGCCCACACGGATGCGGCGCGACAGCTCCGACGGGTCGTTGACCAGGTTGGGCGCCATGGCGGCCTGCTCGGCGATGGTTTCGATGATGGAGCGCATGTCGCGGATGTGCACGCCTTCCTCCAGGAGGAGCTGGAGCACTTTCTGCAGGGTTGCGATGCCGACCATTTTGGGTACCACGTCTTCGATCAGTTTCGGGGCCAGCTTGGTCACATGCTCGACCAGTTGCTGGGTCTCGACGCGGCCCAGAAGCTTGGCGGCGTGGAGTTGCATCAAGTGTGAAAGATGGGTGGCCACCACGGTCGAGGGATCAACGACGGTGTAGCCGGCCATTTGCGCGGCATCGCGCTGGCGCTCTTCGACCCACACGGCGGGCAGGCCGAAAGCGGGGTCCACGGCCTGGGTGCCAGCGATCGGGTTGGTGACGTGGCCGGGGTTGATGGCCATCAGCATGTTCGGGAAAACCTCGCCCTCGCCCACCACGGCGCCACGCAGGGTGATGCGGTAGAAGCTGGGCTTGAGCTCCAGGTTGTCCTTGATGTGGACAGAAGGCGGCAGAAAGCCGACTTCTTGGGCGAACTTGCGGCGCACGCCCTTGATGCGGGTCAGCAGGTCGCCGCCGCGGTCCTTGTCCACCAGCTGGATCAGGCGGTAGCCCACTTCCAGGCCGAGGGTGTCCACCGGCTGCAGGTCTTCCCAGCTGGCTTCGCCATTCGGGTTGGGCGCGGCCTGGGCGGGGGCCTCGGACGGCGGCGGGGAGTTCTTGGCGGCCTCCTGCTTGAGGTGGGTCTTCCAGGCCAGCCAGCCCAGGCCACCGGCCACGGGGATGAACACGACGGAGGGCATGCCCGGGATCACGCCCAGCATGCCGATGATGCCGGCGGCCACGCCCAGCACCTTGGCGTTCTCGAACATCTGGCCAATGATCTGGCCGCCGATGTCCTGCTCCTTGCCGACGCGCGACACCACCATCGCCGACGCCACCGAGATCAGCAGCGCCGGGATCTGCGCGACCAGCGCGTCGCCGATCGCCAGCAGGATGTAGCTGTTGGCCGCCTGCGAGGCCGTGAGGTCGTGCTGCGCGACGCCGATCACGAAGCCGCCGATCATGTTGATGAACAGGATCAGCAGGCCGGCCAT